>JAURGP010000047.1 GCA_030833725.1 Candidatus Kapaibacterium sp.
GACGCCGCATGTCTGAGCCCCAGCGTTCGAGAATGAGCGGTAACCCTTCGGTTGCAGTACGCGCGTTGCCGGATCTCCTAGGATCGTGAACAGTACATGAATGTGGTCCGGCATTACGATATGCTCGTGCAACCTCACAGCCGCGTGAGCCGGCATCGAACGAATAACATCATCAACGATCTGGCCGATAGCCGACAGGTGCATTACCCCGTTCTCGACGCGTCCAAAGTAGGGTCTCCGATAAACGGTGCAGATCGTGATGAACAATGTAGTCCCGGGACCGTACCCGTGATTCCGAAGCCGTATAGTCCGGCGATTGTGTCGCATAGCCATGATGCCATATCGTGCCATCATGGCCATGTATCGTGACGGGGAGGAGCGCGTGGGGAGGGGCGCGATGAATCGCGCCCGTGTGGGGAGGGGCGCGATGTATCGCGCCCGTGCGGGGAGCGGGGAGGGGCGCGAAATATCGCGCCCGTGCGTGCGTATGGGGAGGGGCGCGATGAATCGCGCCCGTGTGTATCGCGCCCGTGTGTATCGCGCCCGTGCGGGCGATACATCGCGCCCATACGGCCTCGGCGGGCAGCCGGGCCGTTACCCCAAAGCCACGTCCAGAATCATCATCACCACGAAACCACCGATAAAGCCGAGTGCTGCAATGTCCGTGTACCGATCCTGCTGTGTTTCGGGAACCACTTCCTCAATCACGACGTAGATCATGGCTCCGGCTGCGAAGGCTAAGGCGTATGGAAGAATCGGCTGCATCACCAGTACAGCGGCTGCCCCAATCACACCGGCAATGGGCTCGACGATGGCCGACAGCTGACCGTAAAAGAAGCTCTTCCGACGACTGATGCCGTTACGGCGCAACGGAAAGCTCACGGCGATCCCTTCCGGAAAGTTCTGCAGGCCGATACCCACAGCCAGTGCCACCGCACCACCAATGGTTGCCTCGGGAATGCCGGCAGCAACCCCACCAAAGAGCACACCTACGGCCAATCCCTCGGGAATGTTGTGCAGGGTGATTGCCAGGATGAGCAGCGTTGTGCGCCTCCACGTTGTTTGGAGGCCTTCTCCGCGGCTGGCGTCGAAGTTGATGTGGAGGTGGGGAACCACCTGATCGAGCAGGTAGATGAAGAGAGCACCCGTTGTAAACCCAACGGCCGGCGGCAACCACCCGGGAAGCCCCATACTCTCCGACATCTCGATCGACGGTGCCAGCAGCGACCAGTACGAGGCGGCGATCATCACGCCCCCGGTGAATCCCAGCATGCCGTCCAGCCACGATCGAGACAGGTCCTTGAACAGAAACACCAGCGACGCTCCTGCTGCCGTGACCAGCCACGTGAATGTGGTGGCAAGCAGAGCAGCCACGATGGGATTGATCGAGGTGAAGAAGTCGATGACGGCTTGCATGACAACGATCTTTCTTGAAAACGAACGATAGTGCGAAAATCAACATTCTCGAGAAATCTTGGTTGCCGTATTCGTCGAGCGTGCTATGTTCGGCGTTATGAAGATCGGCGTACTGCAAGAACAGCAGACGGGAGAGCGCCGCATAGGCCTTGTTCCGTCCGTGGTAAAGTCCCTCACTGCCAAAGGGCACACGATTATTGTTGAACGCGGAGCTGGCCTCCAGGCTGGCTTCGATGACGCATCGTTTACCGATGCGGGAGGGCTTGTTGCCGATCGATCTGAGGTGATCGCACAGTGCGATGTGATCGTCCATGTCGCCGTCCCCACGCCGGCAGAGATCGCAGAGTTGCGGCCTCACACGACGCTCATCTCTCTGCTGTATCCCAAACGGCATCCGGACGTGTTGCAGGCGTTAGCGGCCAGACAGATCTCGGCCATCGCCATGGATGCCATGCCTCGCACAACCCGAGCTCAGAGCATGGACGTGCTGAGCTCGCAGAACAACCTTGCTGGATACAAGGCTGTGATTGTGGCGGCCAACGCCGTAGGCAGCATCTTTCCTATGATGACGACGGCTGCCGGTACGCTTCGCCCTGCTCGAGTACTGATTTACGGCGCCGGTGTTGCGGGCCTACAGGCGATTGCCACGGCGCGTCGACTGGGAGCAGTCGTGGAAGTCTCTGATATTCGTCCGGAAACCAAGGAGCAGGTGGAATCGCTCGGTGGGAAGTTCATCATGGTAGAGGGGCTGGACCAGGTCGAGGTGGTAGGGGGCTATGTGGCTGGTGCTTCCAGCGACGTTCTGGCCCGGCAGAAGGAGGCCGTAGAGGCCTCTCTCGTGAAAGCCGACGTAGTGATTACCACCGCACTTGTTGCTGGCGGTGCCGCACCCATCCTGATCACCGAAGAGCAGGTGCGGAAGATGAAACGCGGAGCAGTGATTGTAGATATGGCCACTGAGGCCGGTGGCAACTGCGCGGTGTCGCAGCCAGACGCTACCGTGGACGTCCACGGTGTGCGAGTGATCGGCTGCAACAACCTCGCTGCCACGGTTCCAACGCACGCCAGCGAGCTCTATGCCAAGAACATTGCCACGTTCCTAGACTATGCTGCCAACGAGGCTGGAATCAAGACAGACGTTTCCGACGACATCATCGGCGCCACACTCGTTGTTCATCAATCGGAGGTACGAGCATAATGGATCCAGCACTTCTCAATGCACTGTACCTCGTGATCCTGATGATCTTCCTTGGAGTGGAGCTCATCGGTCATGTGCCTTCGGTGCTGCACACGCCGCTGATGTCTGGCGCCAATGCCATTCACGGCGTGGTGATCATCGGCTCGATCATCGTGATGGGACAGGCTACGGATACCGTATCGATGGTACTCGGCTTCGTGGCCGTGGTTCTGGGTACGCTGAACGTGGTAGGGGGCTTTGTTGTGACGAACCGCATGTTGGAAATGTTCAAGAAGAAACCGTGATGGACGCACTGCTCTCGATCCTCTACCTCGTGGCCTCCGTGTCCTTTATCACGGGCCTGAAAATGCTTGGCTCGCCCAAGACGGCACGCGTAGGCAACCTGATTGCTGCGAGCGGCATGGGGCTTGCCATTGCAGGAACGATGTTCCTGTACAAGGGCCACGACGGACAGCCCCTTCACAACCTGGAATGGATCCTCGGAGCACTGGCAGTGGGCACCGGCATCGGCTGGGTGATGGCCATGCGCGTGCAGATGACAGCCATGCCACAGATGGTCTCGTTTTTCAATGGCATGGGTGGTGCCTGTGCAGCGGTGATTTCCGTGATGGAGTACAAGGCCGTGGGTGCAGCGGGAATGACCTTCGGCAGTGGGCTAGCCACGGTGGCAGGTTTGGTGATTGGATCGGTGTCGTTCAGTGGGTCGATTATTGCCTACCTGAAACTGGAAGGCCGGATGAACGACATTCGTTTTGCCGGACAGCAGTTCGTGAATAATGGATTGCTGCTGGTGGCACTCGCCCTTGGTGGCGCCATCGTAGCTGGCGTGATGTCCGATATGACCATGGTGATGGTGCTGTTGGCCGTGGCACTGGTCTTTGGCATCCTATTCGTACTGCCCATCGGCGGAGCTGACATGCCCGTGGTGATCTCGCTGCTGAACTCCTTTACCGGTGTGGCTGCTGCCTGTGGTGGCTTCCTCTACGACAACATGGTGATGCTGATTGGTGGCATCCTTGTGGGTTCGGCCGGTACGCTGCTGACGTTTGTGATGACGAAGGCCATGAACCGCTCGCTAGCCAATGTGTTGTTCACCAACTTCGGTGGTGATGGTGCTGGAGGGGGCTCTGGAGGTGGAAGCGGTGGTGCCGGTGGCGGTTCTGTCCGTGAGGTATCCGCAGCGGACGTTGCCGTCATGATGGCCTACGGACGCCAAGTGGTGATTGTTCCCGGCTACGGCCTGGCCGTAGCGCAGGCCCAGCACGTGTGTAAGCAACTTCAGCAGGAGCTTGAAGAGAAGGGCGTCACCGTCAAATATGCGATCCATCCGGTGGCTGGTCGCATGCCGGGACATATGAACGTTCTGCTAGCCGAGGCCGACGTGGAGTACGATAAGCTCGTGGAGATGGAGGAGATCAATCCCGAGTTTGCTACCACGGACGTGGTGATCGTTGTTGGCGCCAATGATGTTGTGAACCCTGCAGCTAAGACCGACCCTACCTCACCGATCTACGGCATGCCGATCCTGGATGTGGAGGATGCAAAGAACGTGATCGTCCTGAAGCGCTCCATGAAGGCCGGCTATGCCGGTATCGACAACGAGCTGTTCTATCGCCCTAATTGCTCAATGCTGTTTGGCGATGCCAAGGCCTCGCTGACGAATCTTGTCAACGAAGTGAAAGCGCTCTAGGAACCTCCACCACACTGCGGCCAGCCGGTATGAATACGCGATCGTCGGGCTGCCAGTCAATCGGATGGGTGCCCGTAAATCGGCCGAAGCCCGGTAGAATCAAGGTGCTGGATTCTGGCGTCACTTGCAGATGGAAGCAACGGCTCCGCACGCTCTGGCGTGCGGGGCCGTTGAGCGTTACGGACGGATGACGATGCCCGCAGATGCGATGGCTGCACTCTGACACGGCCCAGTGCTCGTTGGGATGGTGCTGCAGTAGGACGTCGCCAAGCACGAGGTGATCGACGACGGTGAGTTCCAACGCCTCTGCGTGGGTACGAGCATAGGTGTCGTGGTTGCCGGCAACGAGTGTGACGTTGACTTGCCATGTAGAGCGTACTTCGGCAAAGCGACTCCATTCCTGATTGTGGCCGGCATGGACAAGGTCGCCGACGACGCAGAGATCAGCTCCCGTTTGCTGCACAAGGTCCGTAAGGCGCTGCAGGTCGTCTGTAAATGCACCGTCGGGGACGGCCAGGCCGTGTTGCCGAAAGAACGCCCCCTTGCCCAAGTGCACATCACTGAGAAGCACCACCCGTTCGTCAGGAATCCATACGGCCAGCTCTGGCAGTAACACGAGCTGCAGTGCGCCGAAGGCAAGGTTCATGCTACAGCTCCAATCCATTTACGGATGATATCCTCGGTGCGCTCGCTGCCGACCTTCTCCCGTAACCGATCCACGAGAATGGGCACGGCCAGAGGAGATGGCTTGTCGATGGGTTGAAGCACAATCGTCTGATGGCGGCATCGCTCTAAGGCTTGACGGATGCGATCCTCGTCCAGTTCGTAGGTCAGCGTTTCGTTGGTGGCTTGCTGTAGCAAGCGGTTAGTGGGATCGTAGTTCTGGAACACATCATAGAACAGTTCCGACGAAGCCTGCAGATGTTTGGCGGCCTTGGTTTTCGCCGGAAAGCCATGGAACACGAGGCCGGCAACGCGGGCAATACTTCTGAACCTGCGGCGAGCAATCTGGGCAACATTGGCACTACGGAGAATGTCGGTGGCTAGGTTAGAGGTATCGAGAAGTTCACGAACCAGTGCCGACGTGAGGTTGAGTGGCTGATCGCTGAGGACCTCAAAGCCATAGTCATTCATCGCTAGGGAGCAGGTGATCGACCGCCGATCACTCAGGCGCATTGCCAACAGGGCGGCCATTCCTTCGTGGGCCAGTCTTCCTTCGAAGGGGTAGAAGAAGGCATGGTGACCTTCCTTCGACTGGAATAGCTCCACAAGAAACTCACCCTCGGAGGGGAGATGCGACCTCTCCCGTTGGATGTCTAGTAGGGGTTGCAACCGTCGGGCCTCGACCGTGCGATACTGACCGTGGGCAGCTTCTTGGAGCGTACGCCGCAGGTAGGCACTCATGGGCGAGCTGAGAGGCATGCGTCCACCCACCCAACGGGGGATAGCCCCCTTCTGCTGAGAAGCCGTGGTGACCCAGGCCGTCATTTCACGAACGCGGACAAACTCCAGGCACCGACCTCCAAACCAGAACACGTCTCCAGGGTCCAGCTTGGCGATGAAGGACTCCTCGATGGTACCCAGCCGCTTGCCACGGACGAACTGCACATGCAGCGCTGCCTCGCTCATGATGGTGCCGATCTGTAAGCGATGACGCAGAGCCGTACTGCGATTACGCACAACGTGCAGTGTGTCCAGCACCTCTACCTTCGAGAATTCCGGGTAGGCCTGCAGCGATGTTCCTCCTTGCCGCACGAAGTGGAGCACCCAGTGCCAGTCGTCATCATGCAGCGAGGCATAGGCGTAGGTGGAGCGAACTTCGTTGAGTAGCTGCTCCGCATGGAAGCCGTCTCCGCAGGCCAGGGTCACGAGCCACTGTGCCAGCACATCGATGGGGCAGATCACTGGTGACCGATCCTCCATAGCCCCTTCCTGCATCGCCATGCGCATGGCTGCACCTTCGGCAATCTCCAAAGCATGCGTGGGCAGAAAGGCAATGCGACTCACAGCCGTGGGTTGGTGCCCCGATCGACCGGCTCGTTGGAGGAATCGGGCAACGCCCTTCGGCGAGCCCACCTGCACGACGTGGTCGACGGGGGCAAAGTCAACGCCCAGATCCAGCGAGGACGTGCAGAACACCACCTTGAGCTTGCCGTCCTTGGTGGCGGACTCCACCCACGTGCGCACGTCGTTATCCAGCGATCCGTGGTGCAGTGCCATCACGCCGGCATAGTCCGGGAAGGCCTCGAGGAACTGTTGGTACCAGATCTCCGCCTGCGACCGTGTGTTGGTGAACACGAGCGTGGTACGAGCCGAGCGCACGATCTCTTCGACCTGGGCTAACAGTCGAATCCCGAGGTGACCCGCCCACGGATACCGCTCCAGGTGGTCGGGCATGATGGTGGTCATCTCGATCGCTTTTCGTGACGGAGCACGGACGATGGTCGCCGAAGCTGCCGCGCTTCCCAAGAGCACCTGCGTTGCTTCATCAAGGTTTCCGATCGTAGCCGAGATGCCCCACAGCGCAACAGTAGGCCGGATCGTGCGCAGACGTGCCAGAGCCAGTTCTGTCTGTACACCACGCTTACTGCCGATGAGTTCGTGCCACTCGTCTACGACGATCGTGTCGAGGTTGCCGAAGAACTCGGCCGCTCCCTTGTAGGAGAGCAGCACGTGCACGCTTTCCGGTGTTGTGACCAACACGGTAGGGGGCTGGCGGCGCTGGCGCTGTTTCTGGTGAGCCGACGTATCACCCGTGCGAACGCCAACGGTCCAGCCCGTATCCAGTTCGGTGCAGGCGGTCTGCATCGCTTGGGCAACGTCGGCGGCTAGCGCCCGCAGCGGCGTGATCCATAGCACACGTAGGCCGGCTGGGCGATGCTGTGTGCGCAGGATGGTGCCGAGAAAGACGGCCAGCGTCTTCCCACTACCGGTGGGTGCGTTGAGCAGTCCCGACGATCCATCGCGGATGGCTCGCCAGCACATTCGTTGAAAAGGGTAGGGCTTCCACGATTGCTGCTCGTACCAGCGCTCGAGGTGGGCGATGGTCATGCCAAAGCCCCCTTCACAATGTCGAGGATCTTCTCCAGTCGATCGGCCGTGGAAGGGTGCCGCCCCTCATGGAAGGCAACAATCTCGGCGTCGTGCAGTGCTACTCCACTTTTCTTGCGTGGCGCCAGCGAGAGCGCCGAGGCCTTGATGGTGAACACAAAGTGCGGCTCGATGGTGCGCACTGGCCCCACCTTGATGGTGGTGTGCTCGATGGCGAAATCAAGGATGGCCCGCAGGATCTTGCGGTCTACCGTGGATGGTACGTGCGCCAGCGGGATCAGCTGATCTCCGTGCCAGATCGCCATGGTGAAGTGCTGCACGGCAGGGGAGTTGGTTTGCCGGTGTACGTGGTACAGGACCGTGTCGAAGGTGACGTCCTTCAGCGGGATGTCGGGGGTGGTATCGGTGCTGGTGTTCACCCGCATACGGCGAGGTGTATACGTGCCAGTGTTGAGCAAGGACATTGTCTCACGAACACGACCCGTGTGCTCCACACACACATGGAACAGCCACGACGGTATTCCAAGCTCTCTGCTCATGCGGTTGTACTTCTGCGATCGGCGCTCCTCGGCATCGTCGAGGTAGGTGGGATCTGCAGGAAGCTCGGGAGCTGTGCGGCCGTTTCCTCTCTCCAGCGCCGAAGCATTCAATCCCTGCTCACCGAGGAACCTGGCCAGTGGATCGGTGAATCCGTGCACGGTGAGCACCCTCTCAGCACCAGTTTCGTGCACGGTCTGGAGCAACGAAGGCCAGTCGGCATGGTCGCTCATGACAAAGCTGGTGGTGCGTGGGCGGTGATGGCGAAGTACAGCGAGCCATCCGGACGCCTCGGCGACCTGTAGGGGCGCATGGTTGCGCAGGTGCAGAGCGGTAGACGTCATCACGAGGGCTTGTGGAGGAAGCGTGTGCTGCGTGACCGCCGTTCCCGGCAGCATGATCGTCTCTGGAATGGTATATCCCAAACCAGCCAGCACGTCGTTCATCTCAGCAATGGCCCGGGAGACGTAGATCGGACCGGGAAGGGGCTTCCCGCTTCTCGCGGCCATGGCTGCCAGTTCCGTCAAGATCCGCTGGGCTTTGCCAAGCGAGTAGGCACGGATGACGGATACCTCGCCGCTCTCGGAGTTCTGCTGCCACCATGCTCTCATGGCCGTGATCGTCGAGGCGGTCTCTGGCCACTGATACACGGGCAGGCCGAACGTGCATTCGGTGATCAGGGTGTGACACGGAACGACTTCAAAGGGTGCAGATACTGGATCAGGTTCCCGTTTGTAGTCTCCCGTCACGACCCACACCTCTCCCTGATACTCTAGGCGCACTTGAGATGATCCGGCAACATGACCCGCCGGATGTAGTGAGATCTGGACACCATTCAGGGTGGTCGTTGCTCCAAAGTCGAGCTCTTCGATGTGCCGCCTCGCACCCAGACGCTTGCGCATCAGAGCCGCCGTGTGGGGATGGGCCAGATAGGACCCCATACCGGGACGCGCATGGTCGCTGTGAGCGTGTGTAATCACTGCTCGCTCAACCTTGCGCCGAGGGTCGATGTAGAAATCGCCCACCTCGCAGTACAGACCGTTCGGAGTCATCTGGAGCATGGCGCAAAATACACCTTCGCCCTACCTTTGCTTCATGAAGACACGTCTGTTCTTGCGCCTGCTTCTGTTCTTGCCACTGCTGTCCACTGCACTCCTCCTTGCACAGGACAAAACCGAGTGGTTTGGCAAGGGGATCAATGCGTTTCAACAGGGGCTCTACGGAGAGGCAACGGTGTACTTTACCCGCGCCATTGAACTGGATTCGATGAATCACATCTTCTGGTTCAATCGGGCCACGTGCTACGTGAAGCTCCGTGAGTATGAGCGCGCAGTGGCCGATCTCGCACGTACGATCGAGCTGGACCCTCGTTCAGCTACGGCCTACATGCAGTTGGCCGTGGCTCATGCTGAAACGCGTCAGTCGGAGAAGGCCATCATCGCCGTGTCGAAGGCCATCGAACTGGACTCGACACTTCCCAAAACGCACTACTTGCGAGGACGCTTGTACCTCGACATCGGCGACACCACCTCAGCCTGCGTCGAACTTCAGCGAGCATCACAGCGCGGCGACGTCACCGCTCGTGCGCTCCAGTCGAAGGTGTGTGAGGGGCGCTAGGCTTTTACCCCGACAACCTGAGTGACGGCACTCATGCCGTGGTGGCCAGCCCCTTCCCGAACGTCGCGGACGATCTCGTGGGCAATCGCGAGGTTCAGTCCAGCAAACTCGGTGCGGAGATCATCGACCGTCATGAGGAGGTCCACGGTGGGCGGACCACCGGTCTTGTACTCGAGTTGGTTCGGATTGTAGGCCTCCAGTATCAGCACGCCACCGGGCCGCAGGGCCTCAACAGCACGCTGGTGCACCTGCGTGCGTAGTGGTTGTGGAAGGTGACACCAGATGCTGACAATGGCATCCCATCTTGTAGTTCCCATGTCGTACGCTGCCAGATCGGAGACAACGGTGGTGATGGACACACCGCGTTCGGATGCCAAGCGCCGGGCTTTTTCGAGTCCAACGGACGATCCGTCAACACCGGTTACTGCATAGCCCTGTTGGGCCAGATAGACGGCGTTGCGGCCCTCGCCCTCTGCCAAGCACAACACAGAGCCCCCTACCGGGATGCGGTGGGACTGTTCGACCAAGAAGTCGTTCGGTTCCGAGCCGTAGAAGTATTCAGGAGCGGAGTATCGTTGATCCCATGGATTCATGGTTGAGGATCTGTGGATTGTTGAAGAATGTCGGCCAACTCTGGCTCGAAGAAGAACTCCGTCTCGCCAAAGGCCGGTTGCAGTTGATCCAACCACATGGCCTTAGGATCAAACTTCGCAAAGAATGGCCGTGCTACCCAGTCCGGATTTCGTCCTTGAATGAATCGAAGCGTAAAGACCTTTTCGCCGGCAATCTCGCTGACGCCCAGGATCTGCACCTTACCGGGCGTCGCGCTCATGCTGGGGCCACGAACGGTCCGACACACACCACTCACATGTTGATAGGCGTCACGAAAGATGTTCCAGGCCTCTACGAGCGGCACTTCAAAGAAGGACTTACTGCCGGTGTCGCGCTCCACGAACATGTAGTAGGGAATCATGTTCATGTTGACCTGCTGTCGCCACATCTCGGCCCAGATCTCCGGGTGGTTGTTGATGTTTTTCAGCAGGGGTGATTGGGTGCGAATCTGCACACCCACACTGCGCAAGCCACGGACCGCCTCCCGGACGGCAGGCGTTTGTAGCTCCACCGGATGGTTGAAGTGGGCCATAATGGACAGATTCCTACCGGAGGCAACAACCCTACGAAACAGCTCCAACAGCTCGGGGGCGTCGCTATCGGTGGTGAAGCGATAGGGCCAGTAGCCGAGGGCCTTGGTTCCAATACGGATGGTTTGGACGTTGGAGAGATCATCGGACAGGAGTGGGTCGATGTACGACGCCAGGATACTTGTCTTCATGATCATGGGATCACCACCCGTGAAGAGCACATCCGTCACGTGCCGGTTATCTCGCAGGTACCCAACCAATAGGTCGGTCTCCTTCATGGCAAACTTCACGTCGTTCATCCCCACGAACTGTGGCCACCGAAAACAGAAGGTGCAGTAGGCATGGCACGTCTGGCCTTGCGTGGGGAAGAAGAGCACCGTTTCGCGGTATTTGTGCTGGATTCCCGGCAAGGGCGTTCCGTCATGCTCCGGGATGTTCAGCCGTTGCCCGGCTGGATGGGGGTTCAGGTCCTGACGGATCTCCATGGCGGCTGCCTTGATCTCGGCCGCGGACGCACCACCTCGCACCAGACGCTCCATGCGTGCATAGTGCTCGGGCTCCAACATCTCCCGTCGCGGAAAGGTCAGGGTGTAGATCGGGTCGTCCGGGATGTTCGACCAGTCAATTAACTCGTTGACTACATAGGAGTTAACCTTGAAGGGCAGCACGGTGCTCACGATGTCGATCGCGTCGAGATCCTCCTGAGATAGATGGCTCACCTGAGGAATCTGGCGATACGAGTGCTGTGAGTAGGCTTTGTAGGGGGCTGATGGGTGGGTAAACGGTGTGGTGGATTCGAACATCCTGCGCTCCTTTTTGAATTGGGATCACGACCGGGATCGTGCTTCAGGTATAGGTCCGGTGGGACAGCTTGGAAGGTACGGTCTACCGGGATGGATGTCAAGGATGATGTCATCAGATGTCAATCATGCTATCAAGAATGTTGATAACCATGTGGAAAAGCTGGGGATAAGCGGAGCATTTCATCACTTCATGGCATCATTCTTGCTATCTTCGCTTGGCACAGTTTCCCACGGAATTGTCATAAATCGTTACGGATTCATGACATGACGTGTCATGTTATACGTGCCACCTCGATTGTGTACACATCGGCACTAGGGCACTATGAGAAGAGCAGCATTCCTCGTCGTACTGTTTGTGGCATTCGTCTTGGCATGGGTGGTTGCGCCGGTAGGTCTGTTCGCGCAGTCACCAACGACCATCTCGTTTCAAGGCCTCCTGACTCAGCCGGATGGCGCGGCCTATCCCGATGCGGCCTATGACCTTACGGTGCGTGTCTATGATGCGCCCACGGCGGGCACGGTGCTCTGGCAGGAGCAGCACCTAGTGCAAACCTTCAACGGTGTCTTTGACGTGATCCTTGGAGACGTGTCGCCGTTGCAGTTTTCCACCGATCGTGTCTACTACCTAGGGATAACAATTCCAGGTCAGCCGGAATTCAGCCCTCGTACGCGCATCACGGGTGCCCCGTTTGCCGTGTATGCCGATAGCACAGCAGTGTCGGACGGCTTGACCCCCACTGCTACGGGTGCCGTTCGCTCCTTGAATGGCCTGCGTGGTGACTTGCGTCTTGTAGGCGTGGATGGGGTGCTCATCTCCGAACTGGACGCGGCAACGATCCAGATTGGCCTAGATTCAGCGCTTCTCAATCCGAAACTCGATGGTCCAGCTGGTGGCGATCTTACGGGAAACTATCCGGATCCTCAGATTCGAGACACGGCTGTCACCACAGTCAAGATTGCCGATGCAGCCGTCACCACGGCAAAGCTGGCACCTACGGGTGTGGTTCCAGGAACCTATGGAACCGAGGCTTCCGTGGCACGCTTCACCGTGGATGCTTCGGGCCGGTTAACCAGTGCTGACGAAGTTCCGATCAAGGTTCCTCCGGCAGGTGGTCCTGCAGGGGGTGACTTAACCGGTATCTATCCGAATCCTTCGATTGCCCCAACGGCAGGGGACAACATCATCACGGCGATCAACGCTTCCACCACGACGACAACGATCCGTGGTGATCGCATCGAAGATCCGGTCACCATCCCAGCATCTGACATCTCAAGTGCTGGCTCGCTGCGTGCCTTGGATCTTCAGATTCGCCCGAGCACTGTTGGTTCTGCCGAACTGATCGACATTCCAGGTCTGCCTTCAGCGGCGATGGGTGGAACAGATAGCATAGCGGTGATCCGCGTTGATCAAGATGGCCGGGTCGTTTCTCTCACCGCAGTTCCATTGAACGCTATCCGTGACGGTGGTCCTGCAGGGGGTGAACTTACGGGTACGTATCCGAATCCACTGGTAGCGAACAACGCGATTACAACTACCAAAATCCTAGACGGAGCAGTGACGGGAGCGAAGCTGGAGAACACGGCCGTTACTCCCGGAACCTATGGCAGTGCTACAGAGGTCGC
>JAURGP010000048.1 GCA_030833725.1 Candidatus Kapaibacterium sp.
TCCTTACCGCGGGACTCGGCCACCTTGCCGACGAATCGCTTGTAGATACCTGCACCAAACGTGCGGAGTTGGGCCTTATCCGCATCCTGGAAGGGGCGCATCGGATCCATGAAGGTGGACGATGGGCCAAAGGAGATTGTATCGGTTGAGACGCCAATCTTGGACAGCGTCTGCGACACGTTCGGAATGCTCATGATCACGCCAATGGACCCCGTAATGGTAGAGGGGGCTGCAATGATGGTGTCGCAGGCCATGGCAATGTAGTATCCGCCTGATGCTGCGACATCACTCATCGAGGCATACACCGGCTTGTCTTTACGAATCTCCTGGATGGCTGTCCAGATCTCGTCGCTGGCCAATGCCGATCCGCCGGGAGAGTCGATACGCAGCAGAATGGCCTCGACATCATCGTTCTTCCACGCCTTGCGCAGTTGCTTGATCAGATCCTTCGAGTAGATACCATCACTGCTGAAGGGATCGTCGTTACTGCCCGATGCGATGGCGCCACTGGCATAGACGATTGCAAAACCATGGCTGTCGTCCACATTGTCTGGTTGCGCCACAATCGACTCAGCGTAGTCGCTGATGCTACGGCTACGCAGTTTGGGATGGGCGGACGAATCTGAAGGATTCACCCGACGTGCCAGGCGCTCACGCACCACCCACTCGTAGTCGATGCCGTCGATGTAGCCGGCGGCCTTCAGCGAGTCGGGGATGTAGATGCCGTTGGAAAGATCAGCAAGTACCTTGGCCCTGTCCATGGACCGCGAAGTAGCCACGGCCGTCGTGAACATCTCTTGGCGATGGGCAAAGAGCGCACGGTACGACTCCTTGGCTGGTGCACTCCAGCCCGTGCGACTGAATTGTTCGCCGGCAGACTTATACTCCTCGAATTGCTCAACGTAGAAGTCCACACCCAGCTTCGTCATCATGTCCTTCAAGAATACGCCTGTGGTACCAAAGGCATTCATCATCAGCAGACCATCCGCCGGCATGAAGATCGAGTCGGCAACACTTGCAAGGTAGTAGTCGGACTTCTCTCCATTCTCGATGTAGGCATAGATGAATTTGCCGGACTTCTTGAACGCGACGAGGGCATCGCGAACCTCCGTCATCTTGGTAAAGCCACCTCCGCCCCCAGCGCGGTAGAAGATCCCTTCGACGTTCTTGTCCGTTGCTGCATGCTCGATGGCGTTGACAAGATCCAACAAGCTCAAGGGAGTAGCCTCGCCACCGAAGTTCAACTCCATTTCGGGCTGATACTCTACGACGCCCTCGGAGAGGTCTACTACCAAGACAGTATTCGCCTTGACGGGAGCGGGAGTTGAATCGGATCCACCGAGGCCACTGAACAGCGCACTGATCAAGGCGCCGATCACGATAATCACAACAACCACCAACCCGGCAATCACGGCCAGTGGAATCCACCAGCGTGACCGCTTTCGGGTGCGTTCACCCGGTGGTGGCGGAACGGGTGGACGCTGTGGCTGCGATCCGGATGGAGTAGATGGGGAGGTATCTTGCATGGTATTCTCCAGTTGATATTCTTCTGTTGAAAGTGCTCTACGTGTGAACCGATGCACATACGCATGCTGTGCTAGAAGGTTTCACAGCGTCAAGTTACCGCTCACCGTGTGAATCGGATATCTCTACCATGAAGCCCCTTCGTGCCAGGCCGAACCTTCTGATGGCCCATTATCTGTATGACCTGCCTAACAATCGGATTGCCGAACGCCCCTTACCGGAGCGCGATGCGGCGAACCTGTTGCTGGCCGATGTCACCCGTGAGTCTATTCACCATCGTACCGTTCGTGATCTGGCAGACATCCTTCCGGCGCACAGCCTGCTGGTGGTGAATCGGTCGCGCGTGGTGGCAGCACGGCTGATGTTCACAAAGGAAACAGGGGGAGCTGTCGAGATTCTTCTGCTGCGGCCAACGGCACCGTCCACGGATCCAGCTGTGGTCCTGGCCTCGGATCAGCCGTCCGAGTGGGAGTGTTTGGTGGGTGGCAAGAACGTCATGCCGGGCATGCTACTCCAGCATCAAACCGGTGCGATGACGGCCACCGTCCTGGAGCGATCTGGAACAGAAGGCGTCGTGCGGCTGGAATGGACGACGCCGGAGAGCTTGTCGAAGCTCTTGGATCGCTGTGGTCACGTTCCGCTTCCGCCGTACATCAAACGCGCCGATGATACCGAGGACCAGCATCGATACCAGACAATCTTTGCCCGTGACGAGGGCTCGGTAGCGGCTCCGACGGCAGGTTTACACTTCACCCCACGGCTGGTAGAGGCACTTACTGCCCGCGGTGTTGCCAAGGCGGAAGTCACACTGCATGTGGGGCTTGGGACCTTTCAACCCGTAGAGGCTACTACGGCTGCCGAACACACGATGCACGCTGAGCGTATTGAAGTAGGACGTGATGAACTCCAGGCCATCATCGAGCATCTTCAGCAGGAATCACCCTTCGTGACGGTGGTGGGAACAACGTCGCTCCGAACACTCGAATCGCTGTACTGGTTCGGCTGCGGTCTCATCGAGGGATCCGATCCCGACGATGTCGTGATCGACCAGTGGTCGGCCTTCGAGCTTGAACCACATCCGCGCTACGAGGCACTAGTTGCCGTGGCCGCATGGATGGATCGTAGGGGGCTGCAACGCATGTGGGGCGAAACGCATCTGATGCTTGCACCAGGCGCCCACCTCGGTGTGGTGGATGCGCTGATGACAAACTTCCATCAACCAGGAAATACGTTGTTGCTCTTGGTTGCTGCCATCGCTGGCGATCCGTTCTGGCGCGAGATCTACACATCGGCGCTGGAGAACAACTACCGTTTCCTCAGCTACGGCGACAGTTCGTTCATCGTGCGCACTCCGATCTAGGCGCGCCCCGTCACTCGCGTAGTCGCACGTAGGCCGGATCTACACGGAGCACCCGCGTGCCCTCGGGAGCCACGACGATGGGCGTGATGGCGCCCTTAGCCACTGGTGACACGGTGCACTGCAGATCGTCGGCCGTGATATTGGCTACCACCGACGCACCGCCTTGCACGGTAACACTGATACGGTCTGGAACCACCGAGATTCCTGGTCGAGCCGGAACGAGTTGCACGGGCACCTGACGTACCGTCACCTCAGCGGTTTGCTGGACATCGATGGCAACGGTGATGGTGTGCGGTACCACGTTGAGAACGGTCATCAGGGAGTCACTTACCGGAACCGTGAGCTCCATGGGCTGATACACGTCGTCCAGGAGGAGGCGCTCGGTGTGCCAGGCCGTGATCTGCTCGATAAAGTCCCGCGAGCCTCGCACTTCCACTTCGCGGGGAGCATACGTTGGCGTTCCGACAAGCTCAAAGCCAGGCCGACAGGAGATGTTGTAGCGAAGTTCGATCGGAACCGTCGCGCGCACCATGTCGCCGGTGGTAAGGTTCAGCACACTCGGATTTGTGGAGACGATTCGCATGGACGACGGCAGCACCGTGTTCCGTACAAGGTCGTCGTAATCAATGCGGTACGAAGATCCATCGGAGGGCTGGAACCGGGACAGGTCTACCGTACATGATGCCGACTGATTTAAGTACTTCACGCTGAGGATTTGCATGCCCGAGCCCCGTACACGAATCTTCACCGTACGTGGCACAGCCGAGAGGAGGGCCTGATTGGCAGGGGGCTTCACCGTGAGCGGAATATCTACGTCGTCTTCGGCAACGCGTGATAACGTGACGTACACCCAGAGGCCTGCACTGATGAACAGGCAGGCGATCAGGACGCCGATGTGGAGTTGACGTCGAGCCATGTGAGATCTGGAGTGGAGTTCGATGAAGGAGAGTATCGGCGTTTGCGAAGTTCTTCGATAACCGTGGCTACAGCATGCATCTTTCGCTGGAGGTCCAGCCGGGCGTCGCCCTCGGCAGATCCCTCGGCTGTAAGGAGCGTCTGCATCTCCTCGGTCTTGCGGTGGATGGCGATACTCAGCAAGGCATCGGCAATGCTCCGAGCAGTGTTGTGCGTTGGAAGGTCAACATCAAACTCTTTCCATTTGGTGGACAACACAACCACCGAGCTCGAGATTGATTGCAGGAGGTCTTTATCCTGCTGCGGTAGTGTGGGATGCGCCTGGATGTAGTCGATGATGGAGTGCGTTTCGTGCTCGGCCAGCAAGATGTGATGGAAGAGCGATTGACCGCGAGTGGTGGCGAATGACTCAGCCGTCATGTCGAATTGGTGCACCATGAGGGCCAGGCCGTGGTCCACAGCCAGCGCGATGCGCAGCAACTCCAGTTCTGACGGGAGCAGTTGCAACACCTGTGGCTGCAGTGCTACTGGTTGCGTCTGTCGTTGTACTACGGTTTGTGTTGTTGGCTGAGCCATTGTGGGTACGATCGGCGTGGGCACGATCGGCGTCAGTAACGATGCATCGAGCTCGAATGCTGTGGCAAGCTCCTGAATCAGAAACGGTCGACGCAGTTCATCGGGAATGCCGCCAATCCAACCAAGCATCGTGCGCACTGCCTGTGCCTTGCGGACGGCGTCCTCCAGATCTCCCATCAGGCGAAAGCGTTCCATCTGGTAGGTCATCCACGGCAGGGCTGCGTTCAGCAGTTCCTGCATGGCTTCGGTACCATGCTGCTGAATCATCGAATCCGGATCCTCGCCCTCCGGAAGCACAACACATTGTACGTCCAAGCCAGCCTGTAGCGCAATCTCGATACCACGCGACATGGCCTTCTGACCAGCCGCATCTGCGTCGAAGACCAACACGACACGGTCTGCATAGCGCGTCAGTGAGCGCAGTTGTTCTGGCGTGAGCGCCGTGCCGGACGATGCTACCGTAGCCGTAAACCCAGCCTGATGCATGGCGATCACATCGGCCTGACCCTCGACAACATAGGCAGACCGTGCCTGCATGATGGCACGTTTGGCCAGATCCAGACCGTACAACACACGGGACTTGTCGTAGACGATGGTCTGCGGGGAGTTGATGTACTTCGGAGCGTCAGACGTGGCCGTAATCACACGAGCTGAAAACCCAACGACACGTCCGGCATCATCGCGAATCGGGAACATGAGTCTACCGCGAAACCGATCATAGACTTTGCCTTCGTCCGTGCGGACTACCAGGCCGGCATCGTCGAGGTGCTGATCGGTGAATCCGTTGGCTAGGAGGTGCTTCATCGTGGCATCCCAGGCTGCCGGAGCCGCACCGATGCCGAAGGCTTCGATGGTGCGATCGTCGAATCCCCGAGAGCTCAGGAATCGCCGTGCGGGGGCGCCATCCGACGAGTGGAGGATGTCGGTGTATAGTCGAGCAGCCTCGCGCAAGGCAGCACGGGCTTCTTCCCGGCGAGCCTGCATGCCAGTAGGATCATCGATGGTCTCCTCGGGGATCACGATGTTCAGCCGCGTGGCGAGCTGTCGGACGGCATCAGGAAACGAGAGGTGTTGGTGCTCCTGCAGAAACGTAATGACGTTCCCACCTTTGCCGCAGCCGAAGCACTTGAACATGCCGCGCTCAGCGTTCACGTTGAACGACGGCGTCCGCTCGTTGTGAAAGGGACACAAGCCGAGGTAGTTCCTGCCTGCCTTCTTCAGCTGCACATGCTCGCCAATAATCTGCACGATGTTGGCTTGCTCGCGGACTTGGTCGATGATATGATCGGGGATGCGACTCATAACTGTCTTAGACGCGGCGTACACCAGACTGATCCGTACAAATCGTGAGCAGCTCGGCCATTGTGCAGCCGCTCTGTGGGCACACAAGAGACGGCCCAATCTCCGCCGCTGGCTGCAGGACAAACCGTCGGTTGTGAAACTCCGGGTGTGGGATCGTAAGGTTGTCGGAGTGAAGGATTTCGTCGCCGAACAGAATCACGTCGATGTCGATCTCACGCTCGCGCCAGCGCTCACGATGCTGGCGCCCCAGTTCTGCCTCCAGCCCCTTACATACACGGTGAAGGTCCACTGCGGACTGCTCGGTGGAACCCATCACGACCATGTTCAGGAAGGGGGCTTGATCCGTATATCCTACGGGATCGGTTTCGTAGAAGGCGGAACACACGGCGTGGTTCAGAACGCGAGAAGCTAGGATGTTGACTGCGTCCTGCAAACGCTGCTGTCTGGGTTCGATGTTCGAACCGAGCGAAAGCAGTACCCACGTATCCGGGGCCGGAGTTGAGAAGCCGTGACTGGTCATGCGGTGCGATGCAGAGTTGTTTCCGCCTGAACGTAGTCCAGCACCTGTTGGATTGGAACGGAGAGCTTCCGAACCCGAACGGTTACCTGGACGGCTTGATCGAAGGTGTCCATAATGGCCGAAGCAATGTCGAAGGCCAACGTTTCGATCAAGTCGTACGGCTCATCGGATTGCATGTGTTCACGAACGCTGAACAACACCTCTTCGTAGTTGATCGTGTCTGAAAGATCATCGGACATCACGGCCTGCGAGGCGTTATAGGTGATGTCGACATCTACCTGGTAGCGCCCTCCCAGCGAATGTTCTTCCGGGCGAACACCATGGTAGCCGAAGTACTCGGCGTTGACGATACTCAAGGTGGTGGTGCGGTGGTAACGGGTCATTGGATGTTTTGTAGGTGTGAGTGGTGGGTGAGCAGAGCATTCATGGGATACTGGTTGTACCCGAAACTATGGGCATTTCGTAATATCGCACACATTCGATTGTGTTGAAGTCATTCTCTCGTGGAGTTGGCCGTTATGCCTATTACCCCTGCCGTCGTTGAGGCCATCAACAACCAGATCCAGGCCGAGTTCCAGAGCGCCTACCAGTACCTGGCCATGTCGGCATGGTTCCATGAAAACAACCTTCCGGGTTGTGCGCATTGGATGAACATCCAATGGCAGGAGGAAACGGCTCATGCCATGAAGTTGTTTGGCTACGTGCACGATCGTGGAGGGGCCGTTACCCTCCAGGCGATCACCGCCCCGGAGCACACCTATGCCTCACCACTGGATGTGTTCCGTGCCGTGCGTGAACACGAGGCGTGGATCACGTCTCGCATCACGGAATTATACGACATTGCCGTAGCACACAGGGATTTACCACTGCAGATCATGCTCCAGTGGTTCATCAGCGAGCAGGTAGAGGAGGAAGCCGTTGTGGATAGCATCATCGAGCGGTTGCAGATGATTGGAGGGGATGGTCCATCGATCTACCTGCTGGATCGCGAGCTGGGCGGTCGTCCCGGCGGCGATGCGGTACACTCATCTACGGCAGAGCAGCACTGATGCACCAGGGAACCGTTGCGCGGACAAGCGAACTCCTCGTAGCTGCTGAGCAGGTTCACGTGGTGGTGGTGGGAGATGTCATGCTCGACCACTACTACTGGGGTACGGTTTCACGCGTAAGTCCGGAGGCTCCCGTACCTGTGGTGGATCTCGTCCGAGAGAGTTTCCATCTTGGTGGAGCTGCCAACGTGGCCGCAAACATTCGTGCTCTGGGTGCCTCGGCTGCCTTGATTGGTGCTGTGGGCGATGATCCTGCCGGAGTACAGCTCCGCAGTCTGGCCAAGGAAGGGCAGATCGATGCGTCTGGAATCCATACCGCAGAGGACCGCCCAACCACGATGAAGACCCGCATCATCGGGAACAATCAGCAACTGATTCGTCTCGATCGGGAGTCGAGAGCCGAGGTGTCGGAGTCCGTTGTAGAACGCATCATGGATGATGTGCGCAGTCGCCCGTCGATCGATGCGATTGTGTTGCAGGACTATGACAAGGGGCTGTTGTCGGCCGATCTGATGCGTCGCATCATCGATGTCGCGCAATCCCGATCGATTCCCGTGTTTGTTGATCCCAAGAAAACGCAGGCAGACCTGTACCACGGTGCCTTCGTCTTCAAGCCGAACAGAAAAGAAGCAGCCGATATGCTTGGCTATGCACTTACGTCGCCCGACCTCATCCTGCGTGCTGGCCAGGATCTATTGGACCGCATCGACTGCGCCTATGTCCTCCTCACCCTTGGGTCGAAGGGCATGATGCTCTTCCATCGTACTGGGGAGGTGCGATCTGTACCCACGGTAGCGAAAAAGGTTGCAGATGTGTCTGGTGCCGGTGATACCGTGATAGCGACGCTTGCCACGCTGGTGGCTGCCGGAGCGGATGTTGCCGAGGCAGCCGGTATTGCCAACATCGCGGCAGGTGTGGTGGTAGGAGAGCCTGGTATCGTATCGATCACTGCCCCTGTGCTGCTGGAAGCTGTGCGAGAAGATGGGCACTACATCGGTAGTCTGTTGTGATCGTGTCATCGATCGATGCGTTGGCCGAGCTCGGTCGCGAGTTGCGAGCGGCTGGTTCTACGGTTGTTTTTACCAATGGGGTGTTCGACATTCTGCATGCGGGACATGTTACCTACCTTCAGGTGGCCCGCTCGTTTGGTGACGTACTCGTACTTGGCATCAACGCCGACGACTCTGTGCGCCGACTTAAGGGGCCAGAGCGGCCGCTGAATGCGCTGAGCGATCGAATGATTGTGGTGGACGCGCTCCGATGCGTCGACTACGTGATCAGCTTCGCTCAGGACACACCCTTGGATCTGATCAGAGCACTTCAGCCCGATGTTCTGGTGAAGGGCGGCGACTATGTCCGCGAGACGGTGGTTGGCGTCGAAGATGTCGAGTCGTGGGGTGGTCGTGTTGAGATCGTACCGCTGCTCGAGGGGCGATCGACCACCAACCTGATTACTCGCGCCCGAACGGTCTGAACCAGATCTCGCCGATGCTCACGGTAACCGTGAATCGGCCCAGTAACTCATCGAGGTCGCTACCCGGTGCGTCTACACCGCGGTAGCCGAGTTGCAGACCTGCATCCACCATGGCATTCCCACCCAGCGGCATGGACAGGCCACCGGCGATCACCGATTCGTAGATCGGTGCACCCTTGAACTGCACTGGTAAACGCTGTGCAGAGAGCCCGGCGTGATAGCCAATCTGATTCCACCATGATCCTGTTGACGGGCCAGGGCGGGTATAGCCCACGCTCACGCGAAGGCCAGTGGTGTAGCCCGCGTCGGGACGGTTGTTAACCGTCACGCTGGTAAAGTCCTGCATCTCCAGATCTGCTCCAAGGCGACCGGAGCCGACGGGTGTGCTCAGGCCCATACCAACCAAAAGTGGTAACCCTGTGCTGCCTTCATCGATGCGGGTAGAATCATACAGGATCGAGGAGCCACTGAAGCCGGTCACGCGACGCGTCGTAAAGACGGATCCGTCGCCGCCAGCGGAAACATAGCCCCCTACCATCAGCCATGGAGAAGGGTCCCACGTGAAGCCACCCTTCAGGAGCAAACCACGGATATCGTAGCTCTTGGAACTGGCTACGGCGTTAAACGGGCCGTCGGCCGTAACGCGATCGGTGTAGGATAGCACACCGAACAGTCCGTTGAATTGTAGGCCGAAATGGAGGTTGTGAAGGAGCCGAACGCTTGCGCCAAGATGCAGCATCGACGTCCCACCACTTCCGTCCTGTGCCGACCGTCCAGCAATCGTATCGCTCCCTGCGATGGCGGAGAGAGGCCGCTGCACCTTGTAGGCCATGTTCGTAAACGGCAGGATACCAAAGCTCACACCAAAGCCCCGTGCCGTATCAACGGAGAACATGGCCAGGAGGCCATCGAGCTCGCCGTTATTCTGGGCGATGATGCGCTCGTCCACATTGCGCACGACGTGCTGGTTGAAGCGGTAGCCTACCTGAAGGCGTGTGGTGACCGATCGTCCGAGCAGGGCAGGATTAACCACGTTGATGCCGTAGTGGGACGGCATGGCGATCGAGGTGCCACCCATGGCCGTGTACAAACCGCCAGCCTGAAAGTGGGCATCCCCCAATCCTAGAGCCGAGTAGTTGCTTCCACCCTGACTTCGCAGGACAGGCGCACCCAGCACAAGCAGGCAAGCCAGAGCAACGTACTTCACTCCAGCTCCTTCGGGATGGTGTAGATTAACGTCATCTGGGGCACCAAGGTTGGCTCCTGCTCCGTTGGTGGGTAGATCCACAGGCGGTTCATTCTGCCATAGGCATTATCGTTGGCAGGTCCTATCTCGATCGTCCCTGTTCCACCGTCGGCTCGGATACGTTGCAGAACAGCAACGATGTTAGGAAACAGGTAGACGCCCTCTGCCGATCCTCGCGTGAGTAATGTGAGCAGGGTGCCATCGTTCGATCGGTAGCGCAACGACAGCAACTCATCCAGCCCGAGCGTGCCAACCGTAGACCTTTTGACGTCCACACACACGCGGAACGACGATCCCATCAACACCGCCAGTGGTGGTAGTGTGTCCAGGCGTACCTCGTAGGTCGCACGCAAAAGACGCGCCCCTTGTACAATCGACTCTTCCGATGATGGAAGGGGGCTCTTGGTGAAGCAGGCCACCGCTGCATCCACATACGTCGTGTCGTCGAGGGTATCGGCCGGACTCTGGGTGATCACACGCAGACGCAGGACGTGGTTGGTGCCATTCAGATTGCGAAACTGGCGAATGGCTCCCGTGCTCTGTGGCACGATCACCATGCCGAACACCTCATCGACGCGTGCTGAATCCATGCCAAGCGTCAGCCATCGGCGGATAACAGTGGTATCCAGGGGTACGTGGTAGACGGAATCCGGTACGCTACTGCCGATAGTGAACTGCGTGATGGGTTGCTGTGCTTCCGAGTAGTACGGTGACGTACCGTCGCTGGTCCATATGCTGTCCCACGTGGCCTGTGCCGACCACGCTTGCTGGAGTTCGTAGGCCGTTCCGGCGAAGCTGGTCACCGTGGTATCGCCCAGGCAGTACACCTGAGGAACCATCTCGAGATCAGCACGTACGATGCTGAAACTATCGGGCGAACCCAGCTGGGGATAGTTGATCAACTCCACGAACAGCCGTGCCTCGCTGTCGGAGGTTTTCCCGAACAGTACGTACGTGGCATTGTAGATCGGCTCCTGCGCTTCCACACTGCCGGTAGTGCGGAGGATTGGAAGTTCGGCCGACGATGTACCGTAGAGCGTGTCGGTACCCGGTACCAGAACACTGCCGATGTCCGTGGGCTTGTCGTTACATGCCTGAAGGGCAAGCACGAGAATGCCTGCACACAGAACCGCGATTGTACGCATCACGCCTTCGGTTCCTTTACCAGGGCGCGGTAGAATTCGTCGTAGGGTTTTGCCGAGAGGGACCAACGCACGTCGGTCTCCATGGCTTGTTGTACCAAGGCTTCCCACGCTTCGGGCTTGCTGCGCAGATCAACGGCCCGTTGGATGGCTTTGACGAGCTCTTTGGCGTCGGATTTCTTAAACAGGAAGGCGTTGCCTGTGGCTGCTTTTTCGTTGTAGTCCGTAAGCTGCTCGGCAATGCCACCCGTGATCCGCACTACGGGAATGGTGCCAAATCGTAGGGCAATTCGCTGGAATTGACCACTGGACTCGGTTTTCGACGGCTTTAACAGGAGCGTCGACCCGCCAAGCGCGTTGTGGACAAACTCTTCATCAACGCCGGTCTTGAGGGCCACCATGCCTGTATGCTTCTTGGCAAGTGCCTCGAAGGCCTTGGAGTGTTCCGTTGGGACTGGTACGGCAACGAGAACTTGAACCCCCATCTTCACCAGATCGGGAATAGCTTTTGCCAGCACGTCGGCGCCGTAGTTCGTTGTGAGGGGGCCAATGAATGAGGCGAGTGTGGCGCTGCCATCAACCTTGAGCCCCGAGGCACGCTGGATCTGCTCGCGTACCCGCATCTTGGGCGTCAGGTTGTTGGCATCGAACTTGGATCGCATGAACGGATCCTTCTTCGGATCCCATTGGAGGTAGTCGATGCCATGCGGAATGCCTACGAGCTTCTTGCTTTTAGCCCCTTTCCCCATGAGTGGCTGGAAGGACTCCTTCCACTCCTTGCTGGAGGTAATCTCTGCAGCATAGCCAGGGGACAGCGTAGTGACAGCGTCGGCATAGGCAATGCCGGCACGCAGGAAGTTCATCTTGTTCTTGTGGCGGAGAATGTCCTCTACCTCTGACGGCAGGCCAGTTTTTGCGATCGACTTCACGGGGAAAACCCCCTGTTCGGTGAAGTCGTCGATGGTCATGATGAGCTTCGTCTTCTTGAATTCATTCGGCCACATCGTACGGATGTAGGCAGGAAGCAGGGCCGTCTGCCAGCCCACGCACTGAATGATATCCGGGAACCATCCTAGGAGAAGGCAGGTTTCAATCACCGTCCGGTTGAAGAAGATGAAGCGCTCGTCGTTATCACCAAACGCCTTGCCCGTCGTGTTGTTCACCAGGACGCCCTTGTTTGCATCGAGGTAGTTGTCGTTCGTGGTGATGTAGGCTTGTACCTTCACCCGAGGATTGTTGATCGACGACGACTTGACCGTGGCCAGACTTTCGGTTTTTCCGACCGGAATCGGCATGTCGCGTAGTCGGTTGATCTCGTGAATGCGATTCTTGCGTTCCGAGATGAAGCCATACTTGGGCATCATAACGCGTAGATCATGACCTATCTCGCGCGACCCCAACGCATGAGCGTAGCAGAGGTCTGCCAGTTCGGACGTCTTCAGGAATGGATAGCACTCGCCGGTCACGAGCAGGACGCTAACAGATTTTGCCATGGTTCGGGACCCTAAGGAAACTGAGCTGCAAAAATACCATTTTGTACGGCAACCACGCCTACTTCGTGGTGGGAAAACATCAACGGGGTGATGGGCTCGAAAGTTTTCCTACAGGACCTCTTGCCAGATTCAGAAACGTGCCGTATGTTTGGAATCCCTGCCGCGCGAACTAACGCCGGCAAGGATGACGGAAGCGAGACGGAATCGCAGCGTTCTTTGACAACGGGAAACAGAACAGACATTAGAGGGTAGGTACACAATGACCTACCCCGTCAATTGACACACGACAACAACCAGTCGATGAGCAAGCAAACAGAGAATCAAACACTCAATACAACG
>JAURGP010000004.1 GCA_030833725.1 Candidatus Kapaibacterium sp.
AGGCTTACGGTGGCGCCTACGACGTCATGAACTCCAAACACATTCGCGCCGACTACAACGTGGCTTGGCCAACGGCCGAGATTGCCGTGATGGGAGCCAAGGGAGCGGTAGAGATTCTCTACCGTAAAGAGCTACAACAAGCCGCCGGTCCTGAAGCCAAGGCCCAACGGATGCAGCAGCTTCAAGACGACTACAACGCCAACTTCGCCAACCCCTACGAAGCCGCAGAGCGTGGCTATGTAGACAACGTGATCGAACCGCAGGAAACCCGCAAGGAGCTCATCGTAGCCCTACGGACCCTGCGCACGAAGGTAGATCAGAATCCGTGGAAGAAGCACGGCAACATTCCGTTGTAAGTCACTTCGGCGGGTGCTGCTCGATCACAAGGCCACACAAACGCACCAGCTCGTTGGCATCGTCCGTGGACATCACCGACGCAAGCTTCTGATCTAGGGCTGTAATGTGTGGCTCGATGCTCTCGAGCAACTGCAGACCCTTGGGTGTGATGAAGGTGAGGGAAAGCCGGGCGTCGCTGTCGCTCTTGCCACGTTTAGCCCACCCTGCCGTTACCAGACGGTCGATCAGCCGGGTAACGTCCGGTGCGGTGGTGATCATGCGGTTGATGATGTCCTGACGGGCATGTCCCTCGGGATGCACTCCCCGGAGAATACGTAGGACGTTGTACTGCGCCGCCGTAATCCCGAACAATGCGCAGGTTTCCTCGGTGGCACGAGCAAGGGTGTCGGCAGCAACGATGATGCTGAGATAGGCCTCCTGGTAGGCCGACGTAAACGTGCGTTGGTGAATACGCTGATGTAAGGCGCTGGACATGGCGCAAAGGTACAACAGATCCGAGATATGTGTTCCAACACGCTATGTGGACTGCAGTGCGTGCTCCACGCGCAAGGCGGCAATGATACCGTCCAGCTCGCCATTCATGACCTGCTCCAGCGGATGGTTCTTGTTGTCGCCGGACAACCGATGATCGGTAACACGGTTCTGTGGATAGTTGTAGGTGCGGATCTTCTCTGATCGATCGCCGGAGCGGACCATGTCCTTGCGCGTAGCGCCCAAGGCGGCCTGTTGCTTCTCCAGCTCGAGTTCATAGAGCCGTGCACGGAGCACCTTCATGGCCTTTTGCCGGTTCTTCAACTGCGACCGCTCGTCCTGGCACTGCACAACAATTCCGGTGGGGAGGTGGGTGATGCGTACGGCTGTTTCCACCTTGTTGACGTTCTGACCACCAGCTCCGCCCGAGCGAAAGACGTCGATGCGCAGCTCGCTTTCCTTGATGTCGACGTCTACCTCTTCGGCCTCCGGTAGCACGGCCACCGTAGCTGCTGAGGTATGAATACGACCCTGAGCCTCGGTGGCAGGCACGCGCTGAACGCGATGTACGCCCGACTCGAACTTCATCAAGCCGTAGGCCTCCTCACCACTCACGCTGATGATGATCTCCTTGAAGCCCCCTGCCTCACCCTCGGTAAAATCCATCGTTTCGATGGTGTAGCCGATACGAGCAGCATACCGCTGATACATCTCGTAGAGGTCGCCAGCAAACAGCGCAGCTTCATCGCCGCCGGTTCCGGCGCGAATCTCCATGATGCAGTCTTTGAAGTCATTTGGATCCCGAGGGATCAGCGCCGTCTGCAGCGCACCTTCAAGAACCTCCAGTGTTTCCCGCAGCTGATGGAGGTCTTCATGCGCCATGTCGCGTAGATCTGCATCGGTGGCGGGGTCCTGAATCAGTGCTTGATTCTCGGAAATCTGCGACTGGAGTTTCAGAAATCGTCGGACAAGCTCAACAACAGGCTGAAGATGCTTGTACTCTCGTGATGTTTCACGGAGTTGCTTCGGGTTGTTAACAACGGCCGGATCGTTCAGTGCCTGTTCGAGTGCTGCGAATTCATCAAGAATTGCATGAAGTTTGTCTTTCACGACCACGAAAATATCGCAAGTTGTGGTACGTACGTGGCTACTTTCTTCCCCGATGTATGGAACTGATGAGAACTGTGCCGTTGGTAAGGTGGATCCTCCCGCTGTGTGTCCTGGTAGTGTTGGCAGCGCTGGCAGGGGGCTGTGCCAGCGAGGACCCCAACATCGTCAATCCACCTCCGGGCGAGGCCAACATTTCCGTGCGACTGTTCAACATGGTGCCGGATAACCAGCCCCGATGGTTGGAGATGGAGCTCGGCTACCAATCCACGGTTGTGAATCCGGGTTCCTTCAGCGCCGCTGTGCCATCACCGGGCGACTCGACACATTTGGCAGTGTATGTGGGTAGTACGGAAGAGTACCGCAGCCCCATCCGCGCCCGATTCATCCGCCAGTCCGTGAACAATGTGTATGCCGTAGCCTCTGCGGCTAACCCAACGGCGTTTGATACCGTGTTGCTGTCCAATGCAAATCGATCGCTGACAACACTACCTGTAGCTCAGGTTCGAGCGATCAATCTGTTGCCTGATTCCTCCAGTCGGTTTGACATTCGTCAAGGGTGCCCCAGTGGCCCAAGTCTGCTGTCGGGACCGCTGGCGTTTCGAGCATCATCGCTATATCGCGAGGTACCGCCTGGTCAGAATGTGTTCTCCGTGCTGCGCTTGTCGGCTGCGGGTGTAGAAGTGGTGGGAACGTTCGAGTGCACCCTGCAACAGTTCACGCCCTACACTATCATGGTGTACACCACGGTTACCGGAGAGCCCCCTACCATATCACTCTTCGATGAGTCCGACTTTACCACGCAGGCCGTGCGCGACTTCTCACCGGTGACGGAGCGGGAGTCTCTACTGCGTGTTGCCAATCTTACCACGACTGAGGTGTCGCTGCAGATGGTTCGCACACAGCAGAGCGTGGCGCAGGACGTTGTCCCAACGCAGCTCACAGCGTACCGCTCAGTGCCAACGTGTGAAACTAACAGTCCGGATGTCCTGCACGTCACTCTCGGCGACGGAAGCTCAGCCCTTGATTCCATCTCGCTCCAAGTGCGAGGACAGTACACGGCAGTCGTTGCTCGCGCAGCAGATGGCCAACCGCAGATCATCATCGTTCCGCCTACGCCGGTGGTATACAACGCCGCTGGTCGAGCACGTCTGCGCGTTGTAGGTGCAACAACGATCGCTGGTGGACTGAACATCTCCACTGGCGGACGCACGTTGGCGTCAGCACCCAACGGTTACGGCTCCGGTGTGACGATTACCAACCGTATCGGCTTCGATCAAGTGTCTGCTGTAGCTGCGCTAGAGCCAGGAGAAGTACCTCTTACCATCTCGACCACAACAGCACCGGCAACGATTCTCTCCGTTCTTCGCTGCACGCTGCAAGCCGATAGGAGCTACCTGTTGGTGGTGACGGATGCCGAAGCGTATCTGCTGGACGTGTCCGATCAACCGGGACCCATGACGCCGGTGGAGGATGCTGCACTCTTGCGCTTTGTGAATGGAGCGTCCAGTGCCACATCGGCATCAACCACGATCGGCTCGGTGATTCAGAACGGCACGGTCTTCTATCGCAACTCCATCGCCACGGCCGTGCCATTTGGTCCGGTCACCGTTACGGCCGGCGGTACCATTGGCAGCTACACCACAGACCGCGACGAGCGAACGTTAGTGGTGTACACTGAGCGGGATGGCGGTCCTACCCAGTTCGGTATCACGGACGTTCCGTTTCAGCAGGACGTGCGCTCGTCGTTTCGCCGCGTGATCAATGCCACCGACGACGTTCCTCTCATCGGAGTCTCCTACGACACCTCGTTTGTAGAGGATCCGGACGATCCGTCCAGCCCGCATGTGGCGCGTCGTGTAGCCTTTGGTACGGCCTCTCCGCCACATCGCCTGGACCGCGTTATTCGTGGATCGATGTACGTATACAATCACGACACGAGAACGCAGATCTTCTCACTGCCCATTGAACTTGGCCCATTAGGGAACAACTACTCCTTGATCGTGGTTGGAACGGCCTCGCGAGGGTACGATGTGATTGTGCTGCAGGAGTTCTAGCACCGCGGAACGCGAGTACTCGGATTGCCGTATCTTCGTGGGATTTCATGCCTGTCCTAATGCTTATCGTACCCACCATACGCTCCCTGATTGCCGGAACTGTTGTCCTGATCAGCATGATCGTTGCCGGACATGCAGTCGAGTCGGTGCGGATCGAACCGATATCAGCGCCAGTGCCGTCGGGCCAAGAGGTACGGTTGCGCGTTGTTGGCACGATCGAACGCGCAGGAGTGGTGGAAATCGAGATTCAGTATCCTGCAGCGCTGTTACGCGTCGAATCCGTGGTAGGGGGCTCTGGATTTCTGATGACGTGTCTGGAGGCCCAGATCGTGAGCAACACCATCACCGCAGGAACTGGCTCACTACGATTCTTGTGCAAAGCAACATCAGCTGGCACGGATGAACAGATCGCCGAGGTTGTTGGCACGGCACTCCGAGGAGCAAGCGGGACGGGCTCGGTTGTGCCAACCGCTTATTCATTTGACTACGTTCCTCAGTCTGACGTGACGTTCTCTGGAACAGAGGTTGAAGTCCAGTCGCAGGATGCCATCGGCATCACACTGCGTGAAGGTATCACCGGCAACTATCCCAATCCGATGGGCGCTGAAACACGGTTCGTGTTTACAGTGCTCGAAGCCGAGCCGGTGCAGCTCTCAGTCCGCAACCTCCAAGGCCGACTCGTGCGTGACCTTGGTACCGTTGATGCAACCGCCGGTGAAAATCAGTACGTACTGGTTGTTGGCCCCAACGAACTCTCGCAAGGTGCCTACGTGCTGCAGGTTACCACGCGCCGTGGATCGTACCTCCATCCCTTCATGAAGCTGGACGAATGATGGTACGTTGTGCAGCCATCATCCTTACGCTTCTTCTCTCCGTGCAGGTACTGCTGCTGGGCCAGGAACCACCCATGATGGAAGTGGTCAAGAACTCCGAGGGAACCGAGTTCTGGATGTGCTTCATGAACAACTTCCGGGACCAGGTCGATAATACTCGTGCTCGTGCTCAGGGCCTCAAGCTGCAGTTGTTCATCACCAGTAGCTACGATGCCAAGGTGACGATCGAGATTGATGGGATTGGCTACAAGAACACCATTGACATTCGAGCCAATACGGTCATCCCCATTCAACTTCCAGGTCGTGCGGAGTTATCCCAGACAGAAACACCGGAGCGACTGGCGGTGCACATCACGGCCGATACGGCCATTGCCGTGTATGGTCTAAACAGCCGCTACCAAACCACCGACACCTTCATGGGGTTGCCGATCACGGCCTTGGGTACGGTGTACCGCGTGATGGGCTACACGAAACTGGCCAGCGATCTGCTTAGCCACTTCTCGATTGTTGCCACCGAGGACGGTACAACGGTCACCATTACCCCAACCACAGCCACGGGTTCCGGCCGTCCGAAGGATCGGCCGTTCACCGTACAGCTACGGCAGGGCGACGTCTACACCGTGAGTGCACTCTGGCAGTCGATCGGGCCGTGCGATCTTACCGGTACACTGGTGATGGCCAACAAGCCGGTGGCCGTCTTCAGTGGTCACCAGTGTGCCTATGTACCGCCAAAGGTGAAGAGCTGCAATCACCTGATCGAGCAGCTGCCACCTGTTACCGCGATGGGCAAGCATTACTATCTCGGTCAGCTGAAGGAGCGCTCCAAGTACACCTTCCGCGTTGTGGCATCCGAGGATCAAACGCGGGTGTTCAAGAACTCAAAGCTGGTGGCCGTCCTCAAGGCAGGGGAGTTCTACGAAGAGCTGAATGTTACGGATCACATTCAGGTAACCGCCGACAAGCCGATCCTAGTGGCTCAGTTTGCACAAGGGTTTGAAAACGGGGACAACGTGGGTGATCCCATGATGATCCTTGTGAGCCCTACGCAACAGTTCATGAATAACTACCGCTTTGCCACACCGATCAACGGGGAATGGCACCACTACATCAACGTGGTTGCTCCCACGGAGTCCATCAAGGATGTGCGGTTGAATGGGCGCAGAGTAGAGTCGTCGCTGTTCAAGCGCTTGGGCGACAGTCGCTACTCGATTGCGCAAGTGCAGATTCCCTATGGAACACACGTGATCCGCTCCGAAGAACCGTTTGGCTTGTACTCCTATGGCTTTGGCTACGGGAAGGATGCCTACGATGCCTACGGAAACATGGCGGGACAGTCCTTCATCGAACTGGCAGAGATCCCTGACAGTCTTGCCCCCATGGCCGACGGGCGGTCGCGGCGCGATGACTTCGAGGTGGTGGTGCGAGACGATCGTACCTTCGACCGCGGCCTGCAGACCGTTACGGTGGTAGAGTCCCTCTACCTTGATGCCGATGTTCCGAAGATCGAGCGTGGTTCGCCGCTCGTAGTGCTTCGCATCCGCCCAGCCGTGTCTGGCAGGTCGGGTAGAGTGGTGCTGAACGTGGTCGACGTTGCCGGCAACACTGCAGAGTACACGGTGTGCTACGTCTTCGACAGCCGTAGCGAGCGATACGTGTACGTGTTGAGCACCGGGCGCGACACTGAGTGTGTGAGCGAGGACGGCTGGTTGGTTGGTGCGTTTGCTGTGGCTGCCTCACACACACGGATGGATTTGGAGGGAACCTCCACCGGCGAACTCCAAGGCCAGCAGTCCTTTGGTCAAGCAGAGGGCTATGGTACCGGTGGTGGCATCTTCGTAGGCAGACGCGTCTCACCGAGCGTGATCTTCTCGGGACGTCTGTCACTCACTACCATGGGAGGATCACTCCTGTCGGCCGACTCTACAACCAGTGCCGTGTACGACCCAGCCGGTGATCAGCAGATCATCTACCAAGAGGGAACGTTGCTCTCGATTTCGGCCCCCTACCTACGTGTAGGGCTGGCAGCGCAGTGGTTTCCACTCCGCTACTTCTACCTCACTGCGGGTGCTCAGCTGGCCATGCCACTCGGCTCGGCTGTGCACGTTCGCCGGTCGATTCTGCGCCCCACCAACTTCGATTTCACGTCTGGTGGACAAGAGCAGACAACGAACCCAACCTCGCTGTCTTCCCTAGAGATGCTCGGGTTTGAAGTGATGGGTGGTCTTGGCTTCTCCTACCCAGTATCGTATCGGGTGTCCGTCTTCCTGGAAAACACGTACACGCATCGGTTCAACAGCCTGGCTTCAGATGTCACGTGGACGACCGATGCTATTGGCGTGAATGTTGGCGCCATCTGGCGCTTCTAGGAAAGGGCCTGCATCATGCACAGCGCACTTCAGGGTGTCCTGGCTGTAGCCGAAAAGGATGCGCGCAGCGAGCTCCGCACGCGGGTTGGTCTCACCTCTGTGGTTCTCTTTATCGTCACGACGGTCAGTGTGATTGTCTTTGCCCTTGCCGATGAACCGGTACCTCGTCCGCTGGCCGTAACACTGCTGTGGGTTGTGATGTTCTACACTGCAATGTCCGGTCTGGGTAGAGCCTTCGTTGGGGAACAGGATCGTGGCACGGCCTTCTACCTACGTTTGCACACGCTGCCGCTTGCAGTGTACTTCGGCAAACTCGCGGTGAATCTCCTGATGGCACTGCTCTCCAACCTGGCAGCCCTCGTGCTGATGTTGTTCTTTGTTCCATCGATCTCCGTTGGGAGTATCAGTACCTTGCTTGTAGCTGTTGGTGTTGGCAGTGTTGGTTTGGCTGCAGTCCTGACGATCGTTTCCGCCATCGTTGCGCAAACGGGAACGCGAAATCCACTTCTGCCCGTCCTCTCATTTCCACTCTTAGTACCCGTGATACTGCCCGGTGTGAAGGCAACGCTCTACGCACTTGCTGGTATGGGGCTTTCAGAGGCGGCGAGTGATCTAATGCTGATGGCTGCGTACAGTGGCATCGTCATCGTTGTATCGACCTTTGTGTTCGACGTCGTGTGGGCCGACTAGCCGTCATGATGGCGTGTTCGGTGGTGCTGCTCGCGTCGTGCAGCGCCCCAGTACTGGCACCCACCTATACGGTTCCATGGTTTTCGTTGCGGCAGCATCCAGTTGTGGGAATTCTTGGAGATACGCAGCGCACGTCGATTCTTGAGGTGTGGCGCGAGCGAAACGATCCACAGCGAGAGCGGCTTCTGCGTCAGTTTGCACAACAGCGACCTGATGTGATGATCCACCTTGGCGACATGGTCTTCTATGGCTCCGATCACGACGACTGGGACTACTTCGACCGCGTCATGGAGCCAGCCCGACGCGCAGGGATCTCCGTACTGCCAATTCTGGGAAACCACGAGTACTTTGGCGTTGATCGCGTGATGCAGGAGCATGTACGCCTGCGCTTTGGCGACGCTCCCTTAGGATGGTCGTCCACGGTGATCGACTCCGTGGCCTTCGTTCTCCTCAACACGAACTATCGTGAGATTGGTCTGGAGGCCATGGAGCAACAGCGACGATGGTACGTGCGCACGATGCGCGACTTCGAAGTTGCCGATAGCGTAGTGTTCATCGTGGTGTGTGGACATCATCCACCGTACACCAACAGCACCGTGGTGGAAGATGATGCACTTCTGCAGCAGTACTTTTTGCCGGTGTATATGACAAGCCGGAAGTCCGCTGTCTGGTTTAGTGGCCATGCTCATGCCTACGAACACTTCTACATCAACATGAAGCACTTTGTTGTATCCGGTGGTGGTGGCGGTCCGCGCCAGCGGCTGCTCGCTGGCGATGGAGAACAGCACATCGACATGTATCAGCCAGCCGAGGATGCGGTACTGCGACCCTTTCACTACTGCACGGTAGAGCGCACGGACCGGACACTACACGTGGTGATGCATCCGTTGCAGATGCCCGGGATTATTCCTGCGCCGGCGGATTCGTTTGCCGTTGCTGTTTCCGGAACTGATACCGGAACTGATACCGGAGCTGGGAGGTAGTGATGCGGGTCCTTGCCACCCTGCTGCTGTATGGGTTTGCACTGACAAGCGTGGCGTATTGTCAGGATACGCTGCGTCGTGAGGTGGTCATGGCTGCTGTAGGGCAGGACGACGTTGTACTCTCGGCCTCGATCGGGGCAGCGCTCACGATTCTTCCCCAGCCCCTTACCGAATACCCAACACCCGCACCGATGCTCGACAGTCGGTTCCGCCTGTCGCTCCCACTCGGCTTGGCGGTGTACGGCAGAATTGCATCCAACCTGGCTACGTCGGTGGGGCAGCTTGGTGGCATGCTCCAGATTCCCATGGGGCGCCTCACGATAGCTCCTGGATATTCGGTGGCCTACGCGTACGGGTATCTGACCTACGTAGATGGGTTCAACACAACCCAAGAGCGATGGATCAATTATCCATCGGTGACGGCATCATGGTCGTTTCCACGAGCAACGCTGACAGCCCGACTCGAGGCAGAACTTCAAACGTCGATTCGGTCGTGGATCGAAGATCAGCCAACGGGTGGTGACAAGGACGTCTTTACTGGAGCACTGCTCACCCTGGCAGTGGAGCAGCCCTTCTTTGCCCGCACGCACGTGGTGCTGGGCGTCACGTTTCAGAGCTCGACGAATCCGTATCAAGCGTGGTTTCTCTACAATACGTTCAAGGACCGTCTGTTCAGTTCGGAGTTTTTTCTTGGAATCCTTCTGTGATCGTACGATGAATCTACGACTACTCATCATCGGTGTGATGATGGCAGTGTCAGGGTGCGTCTCCGAGCTGGAGCAGGTGCTGATACCCGAGGTCGATCGAAGTATGATCGTGGGTACCGAGCGTATTATCGACACCACCAAACGCGACATTCTTGATGGTGTGTACACCACCGATGAGAGCCAAACGACCGTTCAGCGATTTGGCACCGTGCTCAGTGTGCGCTTGAACGCCAATGGCACACTGAGCATCTACGCAGCACAGGGTATTCACACCATGCTCCTAGAAGGCGGCCTTCGTAATGACTCGGCGATCTATGTAGGCAGCTGGCGGAGCATCAATAGCCCGGCGACGGGGTCCATCACCGTGGTGATTCGTCCTGACGAAGGGGGCGCTGATGTATCTCGTGGTAAGGCGACCTCAAACCTTGTTCTGCGCTGCCGCGTCCGCACCGGCAACGGATCGGACCAGGCACTCGTGCTTCGGTGGCAGGCAAAGCTCACAGACGATTTGCGCAACTTTCACATCATTGCTCATCGAGGGGGAGGGCGAAACTCCGAGCGGTTGGGGGTCAGCGAGAACTCACTTCCGATGCTTCGGCTGGCTCCCTACCTCGGAGCCACTGGTGTGGAGATCGACGTTGAGGTTACGAAGGACGGCATTCCGATTGTGTTCCACGACCCCAGCTTCACGCCCCGAACAGTGCAAGGTTCGTACATCATGGGTAGCGTAGCGAGCTACACCTACCAGCAGATTCGGCAGCACGTGCGACTTGTCAACGGCGAGCCCATTCCTACACTCCAGGAGGCTCTACAGACGATCATCGAGGAGACTCCACTGGAGTTAGTGTGGCTGGACGTGAAGCAACCCTCTGTGACTGCTGCCGTGCTGGAAGCATGTCTTGCGGCACAAACCACCGCACAGCTGCGCAATCGTACGGTCGAGATTCTCCTCGGCATTCCCACAGCGGCTATTCTGCAGGCCTATCGGAACGCTAACGTTGACGGAAAGGACCGCGTAGGCGTGCTCTGCGAGCTGGACCCTCAAACAGCGCGGAGTATCAACGCTCGCGTATGGGCGCCACGCTTCACGGACGGCATTCAGCGCTCCGAGGCTGAGCAGATGCGACAGGAGGGTAGGAGGGTGTTTGTGTGGACGTTAGATGATCGAGCCTTCATGAGCAACTACCTCCAAGAGCGCTACCGCAATGGCTTGTTGTACACGGGAGTGCTTACCAACTATCCAACACTGCTGGCCGCGATTCTCTATGCTTCCAAGGTGACCCCGTGAGACTGTTCGTCCTGATGATACTTGTTGTTGCAGGTGGTCGTCTGCATGCCGCAGTCACCGACGGTCTGGTTCCACTGGACCGAGCAGAGTATCGCTTGGAAATGCATGTGATTGGTGGCCTTGGTGCAACGTGGTACACGGAACCACCCTCTCGGTATTCCAACGAACGGATCTTCACGGGGTACAACGGTAATGCACGGATCATGTGGCATCCAGATCACTTGTTGGGAGTTGGCCTGATGACGGGCTACCAGGTGTTCTCCCTGGAGCGATTCTCTCCTGGGCCGGATAACGATCTTGTGCAGGAAACGAAGATGCAACTTGGCAGCATACCCATCCATGCCGTCTTTGAAATGCAGGGTCCGTATGTCCGCATTGGCGCAGGAATTGGTATGTACGTTCTGCTGTCGCAACTGCACGAGGGCGATGCCATTACGTACAGTAATAGTTTAGCCTTCGGAGGTTCGGCGTGGATTGGATATGCCTTTACGCTTAGTGACCGACTGCGACTTGGTCCAGACCTTGTTGTTCAGGTCATTAGCGATCGCGGAATCGGCAACGTCTCGGCCATGGTTACGGTCCAGATCGACCTGCTATCCTACTGACTCGGCATGTTCGGCAGCAATCATGCGGGCCGCGATCTTGCCGGAGCTCATCACGCCGGGTAAGCCCGCGCCGGGATGGGTACCCGCACCAACAAAGAACAAGCCTTCCACATCTTCCGACTTGTTGTGAGGACGCCACCACGCACTCTGCGTCAGGATCGGCTCCACAGAGAACGCACTGCCCTTGAACGAATTCAGTTCGTCGCGGAAATGGATCGGGTCGATGTAGTGCTCGGTTACGATGTGACGCTGCAGATCCGGCAGGTAGCGATCCTCGAGATACTGCATAATGCGATCGCGATAGGTCTTAGCCATCGTGGACCAATCAGTGCCGGAGTCTAGGTGTGGCACCGGCGAAAGCACGTACCACGAATCGCATCCCTCTGGCGCCAACGATGGATCGGTTGCCGTTGGACGATGCAGGTACAGGGAGAAGTCATCGGCCAAGTGCTTCTTCGTAAAGATGTCTTCTACGAGCTCCTTGTAGCGAGGGCCCATCAGGATCTCGTGGTGAGCGATGTTCTCGTACTTGCGGTTCGTTCCGAAGTAGATCACAAACAGGCTCATGGAGTAGCGCATCTTCTCGATGTGCTCATTGGTATTGTGCTTGCGGTAGGGGGCTTTGATCAGATCAAGGTAGGCCTGGGCAACGTCGCCGTTGCACACCACCGTGTCGGCCTCGAGCGTCGAGCCGTCGCGCAGTCGCACGCCATGGGCCCGCGCCGTAGCTCCATCAGGATGGACGAGGATTTCATCGACTTCAGCGCCGTAGCTGATGGTACCACCCATATCGGTAAACAGCGTGGTAAGCCCCTTTACCAGAGCGCCCATCCCTCCCATGGCAAACCACACACCCCACTCCTGCTCCAGCTTATGGATGAGGGCGTAGATGCTGGTTGTTTGAAAGGGATTGCCACCTACAAGCAGTGGGTGGAAGCTAAAGACTTGTCGCAGGCGGTGATCCTTGATGTGAGAGTTCACAAACGCCGCCACGCTGCGATCACTCCGCAACCGGATGAGCTCTGGAAGCACCTTCGCCATATCTGTCAGGTGCGTGAAAGGTTGATCGATGAGATCGAATCCGGCCTTGAAGATCGCGGCTGTTTTCTCGTAGAATCGCTCGTATCCTTTTACATCGGCAGGATTGAAGGATCGAATCTGCTCGATCACCTCATCGCGCTTGCCATTGTAACGAAACACGGTTCCGTCTTCGAATCGCACGTTGTAGAAGGGGTCGATCGGTACAATCTCGACGTAGTCTTCGGTACGCTTGCCGGCAAGCTCAAACAGCTCGTGAATCAGCCACGGGGCGGTGATGATCGTAGGGCCGCCGTCAAACACAAAGCCGTCCTGCTCGTACACGTAGGCACGGCCACCCGGCTTATCGCGTTTCTCCACGATGTGGACGTTGTACCCCTTGGCTTGCAGGCGAATAGCTGCCGTGAGCCCGCCAAATCCGCTTCCGATAACGATGGTCTTCATGCGCGTGGTAACAGCTTCTGCTGTGGATTAGTTTCGAAGAGGGTGAATGCTCGAGTGTTCCGTCACGGTGCCGCCGGACTGCCGGGTATGGGCGCGAATGGCATTGTTGTTGTCCAAACCCTGATCCGTGACGTATCCACGCGTATGATCTAGGTGAACGCAGCCGACACGATACCGGACCTGTTTGCCACGGATGCCGGCATTTTCCAGCCGCTCGCCCAACTCCCGATCCTCGCCACCATATACCATGCGCTCATCAAAGCCCCCTGCCTGCAGCAGGTAGTCCTTCCACGTAGAAGCGTTGTGCCCATTCCAGGTAGGTCGGGTGGTGGTAATCGCGTCGAAGATTCTACCGATCAGTGACGATTGGCGGAGCTTCCACAAACTGGTGGAACTCGGTACACCCATGCGGCGCAGCCATGACGGTCGCGTTACCTGTCGGTGCAGAATGTGCTGCTGGGCGATGCGGTGGCATACCAACATGGGCAGCTTGACGTATCCGCCCGAGAGGAACCGTCCACGCTCACGCAGCGCAAGGTGTCGCTCCACAAACCACGGAGCGGGGATACAGTCGCCATCGGTAAAGATCAGGTAATCCGTGCTTGAGGCCAGAATTGCCTTGTTCAGGATCGCACACTTGCGAAATCCGTGATCCTCGTGCCACATGTGCACGATCGGGTAGGGGGCTCGGTCGCGCATGTGATCGATCACGGCACGTGTATCACTGTCCGATCCATCATCGGCAATCACCACCTCGAAATCCTGCACCGTCTGCACGGAGAACCCATCCAGCACATGCTGGAGCCATTGCGGCTGGTTGTACGTGGAGATGATGACGGATGCTCGCATGAAAACATGCCTGTGATAACGAACGCTGACTCACAAAAATGTCAATTTACTGCCCGTATATTCCTGCATGATTGCACTGGCACTCCTTCTGGCTCTCCAACAAGACATCCAACAGGACACCTGTGCACCGTGCCCTATTCCCTGTGCTCGTAGTACAGATCAGGCCTTTACTGTGCGAATGACAGGTGGCCGGCTAGACCCGCCACAGTCGTTCACCAGTATCCAGCGCGATACACTTCACATCGCGGGGGAAACCGTACAGGCCATTCGACTCTTCTGGCATGTCGGTAGTGAGTGTAGGGATACCCTGGTCCAGGCCCATCATGTTGATGCACTCGTCATGGGTCGAACGCTTGGAAAGGTGCCGCCACTCTATGTGCCGATACTGCCCGTGCGCGAGTACGTGCGCCTAGAAGAACCACGAACCAACGGTAACTGGGCTGAGCTCGGCGTGTTTGCTGGCTATGGCGGTCCAGATAACTCCCAGGAGCGGCCCACACAGATTGGGTTCACTTCGGTGTACGGTGGAGCCGATGCCGTTGTGGCGCCGTTTGGCAACCTGCTCGGAGATCATTTGTCGTTGGGTGTGGGCGCGGGTTTGACGTTCGAAGGAGGGCGCATGCGCATCCCGGTGCTGGGACAGCTCCGCTGGACGTTTTCCAGTACCGAGACGGTAACCTCGGTGCGGTTCGAGCCCAATGCCTGTACGTTTTCCTGTCCTGGCGGAGTAACCGATACCGTGGAGGTACCAGCCGGCTACGTTCAGCGCTCCGGTGCGGATAGCGTTGATCGATCAGCAGCTCTGTTTCGTGAGCGCGTGATTGTAGCGGACGACTTCGCTCCGTATGTGTTTGCTGAAGGGGGCTTGGTGTTCAATGGCCCCTTTGAAGGCGCAGGCGCACGCCCATCGGAAAACCCGGACGATTACGGACAGTATGTACTTGGTGTGGGAGCGGGCATGCCGGTGATCGGCAATCTCCACGCACAGATTGCCTATCGATTTCAACGGTTGAACCTGCGTACACCGTGCGAAAACTGCTCCGACCTGTTTGTCCTCAACACCAACGTGGTGCACAGTGTGGTGCTTCGCGTTGCCTATCATCTGGGCTGGTGATGATGCTTCGACTCTCCATACTCCTGATCTTCATTGCGGCTGTCCTACTGGGCTGCCAGGAGCCAACCCAACCGAACGATCTCGTGAAGAATCGAACCGTTTCGGTGGAAGTTCGCCGAACAAACGGCGACCCCGTTCCCTCCGCAACGGTTACGTGGCAGCGTGTCACGGGCGTGAATGCTCCTGTAGGTGGAACGTTGCAAACAGGTTCCGACGGCGTCGCACGTGTGCAGGTGGCCGACGTGTCCATTGAAGGCGACTCGCTGCGGATGAACGTTGCTCCCCCCAACATCGACCTGATGATGCACGTCTGCTCGGACACCACCGTGGTGCTCAGCGTGGATTCAACAATTCCCTGTGGTACCATCGATGTGTCTGATACGATGTACTTCGATGCCTGTCCATCTCGAGCACCAGGATCGGTTACGGAGTGCAGGGTGTTTCCAACCAACTGTCCCCAGACATTCATCGTAGAAGCGTCCGACTCGACGGTTGGAGACTTCGCCATACGTCCGTCCAATGGGGGATCTGCCGTAGGCGTGGTCGAGCTATGTGCAGTGTTTTCGCCAACCAGCTCGTCACCCGCGCAACAGGAACACACCATCACCGTCGAGGGTCGTGATCCTGCTGGTGGAGGTCCATTGATCCGCCTGACAGTCACTATGATCGGCCGCGTGGAGTGCACGGATTGTCCGTGTCCTGACTTCAGCAACGTTGCGGACACGACCGACACCACCTGTTACAATGTTCCAACGGACGTCGACGTGGAGATGGCACGGGCCGGTATTGTTTCAGGAATCGGTTCAGACTGCGTTGTGCTACTGGACCTGGTCTCCAATTCGAGTGAGGATCAAGTGTCTGTCGCAACGGGCTCACGGTTCACGCTGCGGAATGGCCAGCGTGTTCCGAATCTACGTTTGACGATTACTGCACAACCAGGCCCTACGGAGCTTGTCACCCAGTTGACGTATCGGGTGCGCACACAGAGAAGCGATGGAGTTATTCAAGAGTGTACGCCGAATCTCACCGTGACGATTGTGACGCCCCTTACCCCTCCCGACTGTCGCCTCGAACCCGATCGTATCGATACGCTCCGCAAGTGCGTGTTCAACGAGGAGTCTACGAGCGATACGGTCTTCCTCGTCAACGATGGGTTGTGTGTTGCGGAGTTTCGGGTTGCCGTGACGGGTCCGTTTACGACCAACCTGTCCAGTCCAGTAGTTGTCGTTCCGCCGGGAACGCGTATTCCAGTTGTTGTGTCGTTCACTGCTACAAAGGGTGACTGGGATCGCAATAGTCAGTCTGCGCTCGGACCACGTGGTACGAAGTACTTTGCCGGTCAGCTGCGGGTGAGCGGCTGTGCAACGGCATCCCTTGCGCTGGTCGGTGATGGTTACGTTGATTGCAGTGCCTTCAAGTACCAGTGCTTACGGGAGTTTCGCCCAGCGGCGTACCCGAACGTGTACGCCGAAAGCATCGAACTACTGAACGACCGTGCCCAGATCCTGTACCAGAACGACAATCAGACCTTCCGCCGATTCGACGTGTGGTTCGATGACATCCGCGACCTTGGCGGCGGCACGTACGAAGCCACGCTAGCCACTGGGAATGGAGCACAGTACAGTGGTGGGCGCTACTACCGCGTAGCGCGAAACTTCTTCGTCAGTCCGGGAACGTCGATTTGTGAGACGTATCCCTCGCAGGCCTCCCAAGACTGTGCCTTGTTGCAGAACGATGGTGGTCAAGGCCAAACGTCGCTCCCTGGCGTCCGTGTAGGTGATGTGATTCTATTTGTGACAGCCAGTGGTGAGTGTGCGCTGCTCTGGGTGCAAAACATTGGCTTGGATCGCAGTGGAGCCAACGCACTGCCGGCAGCTTGTATCGAAATCTGCTATCCAATGTTCACTACGCCATGATACTACGCACTACACTACATGCCCTCTGGGTGGTGTTGCTGACAGGTGTCAGTGTGAACGCGCAACATGCGGGCGTTGTGCTGGACACCACACTTAACCGCACGGCTGAGGCATATGCTCTTGCATTCCGAACAACAACTACTGGTGTGGAAGCGTGGCTCACCATTGCGACCGACACGACGGGTGATCAGCGCCTGATGGCACGCAGCATGTTCCAAAAGGATGGTTTCGCACCTGTCGAGATCGTACGACATCCCGCGGTGAACGTTCCGGATTCACGCTACAACGGCGTGCCGACATTCAATCCTTGTAATCCAGACGAGGCGGTGTTTGTGTCCGATCGCTCAAGTGCTGGGCAGTCGCGCAGGTCGAACGACCTCTACTGGGCCGTCCGCACCAATGGCGACTGGACGGTGAAACGGATGGCAGCAAACTCATCAGCCTGGGATGATACTCCAGCCTTCGGAGCTGATGGACAAGCATTGTACTTCGCCTCCGACCGCCTTCGGCCCGGATCGGGAAGTGCCGATCTCTTTCTGATGCGTCGATCTGGTGAGGGGTGGTCGGATCCGCAATTGCTGCCGATCATCAATGGCAGTGCATCCCACGAAGCATCACCTTCTACCAGTAGCGATGGCTACCTGTATTACTCCAGCAATCGTGATGGCGATCAGGACATCTACCGGGTGCGCCTAGGAGTTGATGGTATGCCGTCACAGCAGCCAGAGAGGATTACGATCGAGGGGGTGAATCTACCCGGGAGTGACGAGTACCATCCCGTGATCACTCCAGGAGGCCGTTGGTTGGTGTTTTCATCCAATCGTGGTTCCAACCCATCGCGCCCATTCCGGCTGTACTACGTACAACTTCCGGATACCACTCGGAGATCACTAAGTCTTACGGTTACCGCCCGCACCAGAGTTCGGGATGTGACGAAGCTTCAGTTCTTTGGCGAGCTCGACTCGATTTACAACGTCGCGACCCAGGTACGATGGGTGGATATGTCTACCGGTACGGAATCGATGCTGCAAGCCCAGAGCGGCCGTGTGGATGTGTCATTAGGCACTGTCTCGATCGATGGTCCGTGGCACGATACGAGGATTCGCACGTACGTGGCACAAGCGCGCCCTCATCAGGAGGGTTTTCAGGCGACAACCGATACGCTGGTGATTGACGTCGTGAACTGTGGTGGCAATCTGAACCATACGTTGTACCTCGACGACACTACTACAGCGAAGCAATCGTGCGATTTCACCTTCCGCACGTTCAATGTTCCGTTCTTCATTACCGCATACTGGTGTCCTACCACAAGTGCATATCGGCAGTACACGCCGTGTACGTCCTTGTTTACCGATGATCTTCCGTGCGAAGTGCTGCAGCAACCAGAGCACTGCGAATCAAACGAGGCCTATACGTACGAGTTTGTTCCAGCGAAGTTGATTCGTCGCAGCCGGGCTGCAGAGAACTGCGTGAATTACGACGAGTTTCTTCGCAATGGTCCTACATGGGCTCATGACGTTGATCGGGCGATCGAGAGAATGCGCGACGAGGTTGGAGCAGCGTTGAACGAGCCATGTATTCAAGAGGCAATTCGCCGTGGCTACACGGTGGATGTTACCTATGTAGGAACCACAGATGATCGCACGATCAACTACAAGTGCACCTACACCGGAAAGGCCTACGAGGAGATTCAGTCGCTTGCCCCGGATATCCAGATTGATACGGCGATCGTACCCTTTATTACTCCGGGACGGAAGTTCAATGCAGGGGGCTATGGTGGGCGTGCTGGAGGTAATCAGCTGTTGAGTGACCTGCGTTCGCTCTACTTCGCCATCCTCTTCGACAACCTCTGCAAGGCGACGGTGCCACAGTACGCGGCTCTGCGAGCGCGAAAGCAGATGACAGTCCGTTCACGAGGTCAGGCCATTGATACCAGAGATCTGCCGTATGAGTTCAAGCGAGCTGCTGGCGTGGAAGTGCGCGTGCCCGACTTTGAGATCATCAGCAAGGGCAGGACGGGTACTCCGTCACGAACCGTCGTTCTCTGTCCGTCGACGTCGTGCCCGTAAACAGTCAGAAGCCCTTCTTGAGCTTTGCCGAGAGTCGGGATCGTAGCGCCGTGCGCGCCTCGTCGGTGAGAAGCCCCATACCAATCAAGCTCTGACGGAAGGTATAGGCCTTGTCTAGCGGGAAGCGCTGCTGTTCGAGCACCCACGACAGAAAGATACCATCGCTGATGCCCGACTCTAACAAGGCAAAGGATGCAGCGTCAACCGATGTGAACCAGCCAGCTGTGACGAGCTGCTGTGCCAGATCGGCTCCCAGATCCTGGAGGAATTGGCGAGTTGCGTGCACGCGCTCAAGAAAGGCCGGATTGGTACTCCGCAGTGCATGAGCCCAAAACTCAAGAAGCAGCGGTGCTTGTTGCGCACGGGACTGGTAGAAGTCCACCGCACTCTGTCGCACAGCATCAACCTTGGCTACGGGATCCGTGGCGGCCTCGACTCGCTCGCGCACCGTGTTTTCGTACTCGTTCATCCAGGAGTCGTACACGGCCAGGAACAGTTCTTCTTTTGTACGGAAGTACTCGTACACCGTTCCCTTACCGATGCCCGCTGCGGTGGCGATCTCCTGAATCGTGGTAGCATGAAATCCCGTGCCGGAGAACACGTCGGCAGCACACCGCAGGATGTCTGCGCGCTTCGCCTCTCGCTTATCCTGGACCGTCATTGCAGGTGGCGCTCCATCGCTTCGGTGAACGATGCAAGGTGCGAATCCGACCCTTTCCCCCAAGTGTGCAACTGCACGATACCGCTAGCATCGATAAACAACACGTTCGGCAATCCGCTGCGAATCCGGTAGTAGCGCACCACTGTGCCCTTCCAATCCATCAGGATTGGTAGTGTGTACGCATCAGCAAACCGGCCCCGAATAGTATTCTGGATGGTGCCTTGCATGAAGGAGGGGGCTTCCTGCGTGAGGGACAAATCTGCCATAGCCACGAATGCAACCTTGTCTGCATACTTCGCCGCGAGTGGTTTCGTCCACGCGTCGATGTAGGAGCTTCCTTTCCAGTCGCTCATCACCAGGACGGTCGGCTTGCCACGCCATTGGTCGGTCCACTTCCAGGTTTTTTCAAACTGATCTTGGAGTGTGAAGTTGGCGGCCTTGAGTCCAATCGCCTTTGGCTCGTCGCTCTTGGCCGCACCCACGGGCAGTAGCACTGTACCAAGCATCACAGCCACGAATAGTATGTTGGCCACGGGACTACGCACCACCCTTGGCCTTCATCATTTTCGCATGGTCTGCCAAGAAGCTTTCAACGCCAGCGTCCGTCAGTGGGTGTTGCATCGACTGCATCAGCACCTTGTAGGGCACCGTAGCGATGTGCGCGCCAGCCTTGGCCACTCCCAACAGGTGGATGGGATGGCGAATCGACGCGGCAATGATCAGCGCTTCTACATCGTGCATGTCCCATACCTCAACGGTATCCTCAACAGCACGCAAGCCATCTGACGCCATGTCGTCAAGACGTCCCAGAAACAGGCTCACATACGTGGCACCTGCATTTGCTGCAATCAAGGCCTGCAGCGGAGTGAACAGCAAGGTAACGTTGGTAGGAATGTCCTGATCGGACAATGCCCGCACGGCTTTCAATCCCTCGGGAATGAACGGGATCTTGATGGTCGCTTCCGGGAACCACTTGAGAATCTCGTCGGCCTCGCGCAGCATACCATCGGCATCCGTGCTGATCACCTCTACGCTGGTATGGCCACCTACGGAGGCATGAATGTCTAGGATCAGCGTCTTGATGTCGAGCGAGGGATCTTCTTTTGCCAGAAGAGATGGATTGGTGGTGACGCCGCTGATAAAGCCCAGCGACGCAGCATGTTTGATGTCGGCAAGATTTGCGCTATCGACGTACAGTTCCATGGTAGCTGTCTTTCGTGTCGTGGTAGGTGTCTTGTGTGTGTCTTGGGTGTCGTCGGTGTCTACAGTGTTACTCGATGTCCTCGTCGTCTTCATCCGCATCTGCAAAGCCCTCGCCCCAGCCCCCTAACAGATTCTCCGGAATCTCTTCGGTGTGAGGGCGGCCGAGAATCTTGAGGGCCGGCATGGCTGTCAGGCGCTGATGGAAGTAGAGGAAGGTGAGCATGCTCTCGAGGGCTTCTTCTACTTCGCTGTTCCAGGTCCACGTGATACGTCCATCACGCTCGATCACATCCTCTTCGCCGTCCAGCATCAAGGTATAGTCCTCGTGCACCTCGATTGTACCGGGGATTGTGGTGGAGAGTACCGACACGGCCTGGCTAATGCTGGCGTCGTCGGCGTCGGCATGGCAGGCCCAGATGGCGGTGACCACCGGCATTTCCGCTGCATCGAACCACTCTTCACTCAAGTCCAGGTGAAAGGCCTCGGCAGTGTCGGAGATCACGTCGATCACGCAGTCAACACTCTTGTCAGAACTGCTCAGATCAATCAGGTATGATGGCTCGGCGCCGTACTTCTCCTGCATCAGCAGTCCACCCAGAACAGGCAGGAAGTCCTCTGGACTGTGGGACCCCATCGTGGTGATCTCTTCGGCACCGTCACGAATGGCCATTCCCACAACATGGGTAAAGTCGTGCATCACCACGCAGGAGACTGGCACAATCCGCAGGTCGGAAGTCCCGAGAGCCCTTCCGTAGGCTAGGGGAGTGATCAACGCAAGGTCAACCAGTTTCCGTTGAAGCATACTGGCCACGTCTGCTTCCGGAACCACGTGCACCGTCCAGCCTGAACTGTTACAGGCGTCAGCCACAGGTGCGGTGAGCGCTTCAAGGTAGGGATGTGATGGCAGAGCTATTCGCATACCACGCAAGTTACGGCAGTTGACGAACCAGTTCGTAAAGGGCGATGCCGGCAGCCACGGCAACGTTCAGGGAGTGCTTCACACCGAACATCGGAATCATCACAGCGCCATCGCAGATAGCCAACGTTTCAGGACGCACGCCGGTGAGTTCATTCCCGACAACAAGGCAAACTGGATAGTCGGTTGTGGACATGGCATCGATCTGCTTGGCCGTCGTGGTGAGCTCCAGGGCCAGCACGGTGTATCCATCACGCCGCTGTGCCTCAATGGCCTCGGCCGTGGTGCTAAACGAGGTCCATGGAACGGTTTCTGTGGCTCCGAGGGCCGTCTTGGTGATCTCCTTGCGCGGTGGCGTAGGCGTGAATCCCGTCAGAACGAGGGTGTCCACGAGGAAGCTGTCTGCCGTTCTGAACAGGCTGCCCACATTATAGAGACTGCGCACGTCTTCGGCAATCAGTCGTATTGGATGCCGTGGCGCTGTGGCAACATTGGTAACGGTAAGGCGCTGTTGGACCAGCTCGCTATGGGTTAGCTTTCTCACACTGCGAATATCGTACTTTGCCTGCCTATGCATCGTCGCCGTTTTCTTGCTACGTCCGTGCTGGCAACACTTGGTAGTACGGTTCTACATCCACTACACCTGCTCGCAGCCTCGTGCGAGGTGCAGGGCATGCCACGCGTGCCTCGACCACTGGACGCCGAGCCAATGCGCGCAAACAAGCTCTACCTGCTTGGTGATTGGGGTGCACGATCCAAATTGCAGCGTCGGGTGGCCGCAGCGATGGGTGGGATGGCCCAGGAATCGGGAAGCCCCCTGGCGATCATCAGTACCGGCGACAACATCTACCCGGACGGCGTCGAGTCGGCACGTGACACACTCTGGGCTTCCACTTTCGAGAACGTGTACACGCATCCGGCTATTCAGGTGCCATGGATTGCCGTGTTAGGCAATCACGACTATCGCCGCAACCCTCAGGCCCAGATCGACTACGGCAAGAAAAACCAACGTTGGATCATGCCGAATCGATACTTCCGACACGTTGTTGTAGGGGAGTCCGGAGTGGAAGTGGAAGTGATTGGTATCGACACGCAGCAGCTGCTGCAGCGCAGCGATGGGTGGAAACAGCAGATGGAATGGTTGTCGCAGTCGCTGCAGAAAAAGACGACGACGTGGCGCGCGGTGGTAGGCCATCACCCACTGCGGTCGTATGGACATTACGGGGATACGCCCTGGCTGGTGCAGCACGTTCTGCCACTGCTGCGCAACGGAGGTGTGGATTTCTATGCCAGCGGGCACGATCACGACCAACAGATTGTTGTAGTCCCAGGTGATGGAGCGGTGAGTCTTGTAACCGGAGCTGGCGGAGGTTGTCGTAGTACACGGTGGGGCGAGCACACCGTAGCAGCCGCTACGAACGGCGGTTTTTCGGTGGCTGACTTCAACTCGGATCAGCTACGACTGTCCCTTGTCTCGGCTGATGGCCGTATTATGGGCTCCCACACGATTCCTGCACGTATTAGTGAGCGGTAGAGGTGCCATGCAACGCTGGATCTTCAACATTGTCCTCGTCGGACTCGTAGCTCTGCTCCAGGTGCCGGTGCAAGCCCAGGACGTGCCGGATAGCAGGGGTACGGACTTCTGGTTTACGTTCCTGCCCAGCTACCACAACAACATCAACCAGATGCAGAGTGATCGTGCCCTGCAGCAGGAGCATCAGCTCTACATCTACATCGGGGCGGACGTACCGACGACGGGTACGATTACCCTGCGTGATGAATTTGGCAACGCACGAACCGAAACCTTTACGATCACCGATCCATCGGTGCTCTATGAGTTCCGCACGCTGTTCCTCCCCTACGAGCTTCGTGGGTTCAACTATCATGGCCTGATCGACTATCTAGACATGCAAAATGAGAAGCCGGCCAATCAGTCCGTCCATGTTGTGGCGGATCAGGAGGTGTCGGTGTATGCACTGAATCAGGCCCAGCTCAACAGCGAAGCCTTCATGGTACTGCCGACGGATGCCTTGGGTGACGACTACGTTGTGATGGCCTACAAGTCCGATACACGCATGTCGGGCAGCATGCCGAACGGCGTCTCCACACCTTCGCAGTTTGCCGTGGTGGCCACCGAGGATAATACAGTGGTCAACATCACCCCTTCGGCGGTGACCATGCTCAGCAATCGTGGTGAGCGTCAGTCTGTGCTCCTGAATCGGGGTCAGAGCTACCTCGTGCAGATCGATCCCCGTGTTGATCCAGACGGTGACCTGTCCGGAACGCTGGTGTCGGCCTCAAAACCCGTTGCAGTATTCGGCGGTCATCAGCGATCGACGATCCCTGTGGAGTTCCGCGACGAGCTGGATTCGCGCGACTGCTTGGTAGAACAAATGAATCCCATCCGCACGTGGGGCAAGTCCGCCTACGTGATCCCACTGGCCGTGTCGCCGGATGAAGAGCCGGTAGGCACGGATCTGTTTCGCGTAGTCACAGCCTTTGATTCCACCGTGGTGTTCGTGGACGGCGTTGAAGTTGGAGTGATCAACACTGGAGAGGTATACGAAGCGCCGCTGACAAAGGCCGCGCACGTCACATCGTCCCGACCGGTGATGGTAGCCATGTTCAAGAAGACGTCGGGCCGAACCGTCAACAATCAGGTGCCTCGTATTGGCGATCCCTTCATGATGCTGGTGCCTCCGGCCGAGCAGTTTATGAAGCAGTACCGCTTCATCAACATCCAGGCCAACGAGTACGATTTCATTGGAGGCCGCCCAGTTCCGCGCGACGAGATCTACCTTGAACAGTGGCTGAATGTGCTGATTCCAACCGTAGGCATTCCGTCGCTCCGACTGGATGGAGCACCGGTAGCGGCGCAGTTCCGGCCTATTGCCGGCTCGCCCTACTCGTGGGCTCAGATCAGAATGACCGACGGTGTCCACGACATCGAGGCCGACACACTCTTTGGCATTTATGTGTATGGTTACGGCCGAGCCGTCTCCTACGGATACATCGGGGGAATGGCCTTCCGTCCGTTGGATGTGTTTCCCCCATCAATCGAGGGAAGAACGGCATGTGGCGTGTTTACGGGAGCCGTTACCGACTCCCTGCGTGGCGACACGCGTGTGGCCAGTGTGAGTGTGGTTCCTGGAACTGTGCGGAACGCCACGTTTACGTTGGGATTCTTTGAGCCACCGCAGGCGGTAGTGGAGTTCGAGGCAGCATTGGTGGACCCGTACCAAGACGGCTCGCTGCTGCTCCTGGCTCGCGACAACGTGCAACAGCTGATCAATGCTCCGATCGCGATTCCCGGTTTTACCATTGGTGCCATTGGACGTGGTCCCGATCCCTCCCCCGAGGTGCGCAGCCGCGTGATTCCCATTGGGCAGAACCGTTGTGACACGATTGTGCTGGAAAACTACGGATTGTACACCCGCACGATTACGTCTCTGCGAACAACCGGGAAGGGGTTGGTAACGCAGCCGGCCCTGCCCCTAAGTGTTGATCCTGGAGATCGTGTAGAAGTGATTGTCTGTCGAACGCTCGACGTGGGCGGTATCGATCTTGATACGCTGTTTGTGGGGGATAGCTGTCGTGAGCGCGCCGTACTTGCTGTCGAGATCGACGTCAAGGACGACCGCGACAGTCCGGAGATCTCGGCGGATATTGATCCATGCTCAACAACCGTCAACGTGACCATTGCCGATGAGCGACCATACGACTTCGGCCTAAAGTCAATCCGTGTGATGGACGAGATTCAGCGCAACTGTGCCGTGGTGTTGAATACCGAATCCGTGACACGTACCACCTACACGGTGACCATTACCGACCCATTCGACGACGCCATCTTTGGATTCGAGGCGATCGACTCCGCTGATAACGCCCGCCAGTACATCGACACGATCTCCGGCTTTACGTTGGCTATCGCCGGGTCAACCGGGCCGGTAAGCACGCATCGGCTGCCCTCGACCACCTTGGGAACATATGTGTGCGATACGGTGATGCTGAGTAACTACGGCTTGCTTCCCCAAGTGATTACGGATGTGTTTGTTCGAAACAACATCCTCTTCTCACTACCACAGCATCAGTTTGCCATTACGATTCAGCCTGGTGAATCCGCTCCGCTGATCATCTGCTATGAGCCACGAGTGGCCGATACCATTCCAGATCTCGACACGCTGGTCTTCGTTGATGGCTGCACGTCCAAATCGCTCGAAGTGGCCGGCACCGGTATGCCAGTAGAGCTACAGGGGCTGTCGCGCTGCGACCTCCCAGTGGACATCCGCGTAGATCAGCTGGCCCGACCGATGACGGTATTCCCTCAACCAGCGCGCGACCAGCTGACCATGGTGTTTAGTGAGTCCGTCCAAGCGGCTTCCGTCAAGATGCTGTCGATTGTGGGTGATGTTGTTCTGGCCAATACGTGGGCAGGCACTCCTACGCACAGCATGACCATGGCTCTCCACGGCCTTGCAGCGGGAACCTATGTTCTGGTAGTTGACACGCCGCAAGGTGTGCATTATCAAACGGTGATTGTCCAATAGTGGACGACCTACACTGGCAAAGCCCCCTAACCGTCACCTGCAAAGTTGTAGATTTGAAGACCTGTCGCGTTGTCCAGCCTGTAGGCACACCTGTATGAATCAATCTCGATCCCGCACCATTGTACTGCTTCTGGCAGCCCTTGTGATTGGCACAGGGCTTGGCATCTATGTCCAGCCAGCCATGAGCGGCGACTCCGTGATGGAGCAGGTTCGGAAGTTCAACGACATCCTCTCCAACTCGGTCAAGAACTACGTCGACGAAGTCGACACGCAGGCCCTCACGGAAGCTGCCATTCGCGGAATGCTCGAGGAGCTCGATCCCCACTCCGTCTACATCACCGCCAAGGAGATGGAGAAGGTCGAGGAAGATTTTAAGGGCTCGTTCGAAGGGATTGGCGTACAGTTCGACGTGATCAGCGATACGATCACGATCATTTCGCCCATCACCGGTGGCCCCAGCGAAGAACTGGGCATACTAGCGGGCGACAAGATCATCAAGATCGACGATTCCCTCGCCGTGGGTCTGTTGCAGTCGGACGTACCCAAGAAGCTGCGAGGAAGGAAGGGCACCATCGTGCGTGTACACATCAAACGCAGCGGAGAGAAGGATCTGCTGGTGTTTGATATCACGCGTGACAAGATCCCACTCTACTCGGTGGATGCTCATTTCATGATCGAGGGCACGGACGTCGGCTACATCACGGTGAATCGCTTCATGGCTACCACGCATGAAGAACTGGTCAAGGCAGCGCGTGATCTCAAGGGGCAAGGCATGCGTAAGCTGCTGCTGGACCTGAGGAACAATCCGGGTGGCTACCTAGATCAGGCCTTCCGTATTGCCGATGAGTTCATTCCATCGGGTTCGCAGATTGTGTACACAAAGGGTCGCCGTCCGGAGTTCGACGAGGACTACCGTGCCACTGCTCGAGGCGAGTTGGAAGGTATTCCGCTGGTAGTGCTGATCAATGGTGGTTCGGCTTCGGCCAGTGAAATCGTCTCCGGTGCCGTGCAGGACCTTGACCGCGGCCTTGTTGTTGGCACAACATCCTTTGGCAAGGGGCTTGTCCAGCGCCAGTACCCACTCAGTGATGGTTCGGCCTATCGCTTGACCATTTCCCGGTACTACACTCCATCAGGTAGGCTGATCCAGCGTCCGTACCAGGACAAAGAAGCCTATTACTCGGGCGAAGGTAGGGTAGACGACGTTGAGGGGGACAACATCGACCACGAGAAAGACCTTGATGACTCCGTTGAGTCCCGCCCGAAGTTCAAGACGCTGAGTGGCCGAACCGTGTACGGTGGTGGTGGCATTACACCGGACTACCTCGTGAAGGCCGACACCATTGGCTTCCTCGCACGAAAGTTGCGAGCAAAGAACCTCTTCTGGAAGACGGCCGACGCCATGATGAAGGCACGAGGAGCGAACATCCGCAGCACCTACGATGGGAAGATGAACGACTTCGTCCGAACATTTGCCGTGACCGACGCCGACATCGCTTTGCTGAAGGGCTTCGCCAAGACCGAAGAGATCGAATGGAAGGATGAGGAGTACGCCTTTGATGCAGACTTCATACGCACCGTGATCAAGGCCTACATCGGACGCAACCTGTTCAACACCAATGGCTATACGGCAACGATTCTCAGCTTGGACAACCAAGTTCAGAAGGCGATGAAGCTGTTCCCCGAGGCCATGAAGATTGCAAACCTGAACTAACCGAAGACTGACCTGTACGATGTCCTGCACCCTACGTACGATGATGGTTGCCATTGGCCTTGTCACTGCTTTGCAGTGTACAGTAGCAGCAACTCCCGACAACAACGCTGTGTATCCTGGTGAAGAGCTCGTGTACGAAGTGTCGTACCTGAGCTTTACGCTGGGCACGATCAAGACCGTCACCGAGCCCTTTACGATGCTGAACGGTCGGAAGGTAGCCAAGGTGAAGTTGTGGATCGATTCCAATCCGAACATCCCGTTTGTGTCCCTGCACTCGATCTACGAGTCGTGGATGGACACCAATGCAACGTACTCCCATAAGTTCCAGTCGCGCACCTTGGGCGACAACGGCAAGGATGCCTACGAACGCTACACCTTCGACTACGCCAACCTGAACGCTACCATCGAGCGTTGGCAGACCAAGGGTGAGGTGGAGAAACGGCAGTTCGATATTGAAAAGCGCGTCAACGACGGCAGCTCCATTCTCTACACCGCGCGATCGATGCTGTACAGCAAGAAGAGCTATCGTATCCCCACGGTGATCATGAACGACGCCGTCTCTACGGTGGTCAACTTTCAGGGCAAGGTTGAGCCGACAGAAATCGACGCCGTATCCTATCCGGTACGAACCGTCTACATTAATGGCACGGCCGACTGGACCGGAGTATACGGCCTCACGGGTCGTTTTGAAGGGTGGTTCTCTGATGATGACGCCCGTATTCCGATTCGGGCGAAAATGAATGTCTACGTAGGTTCGGTCACCATCGAACTGAAGTCGTGGAAGCGTGGCTCGTGGCGGCCGCCACGGATGCTGTGATCTCTGCTCGGCTGGTGCTGGATGGTGGAGGCACGTCCACCGATGTGGGACTCTTTGACGGTGAGTCTGTTATCCGCCGCACCCAACTGCCCAGTTATAAACCCGCGCTGAGTAGCGCCAACACCGATCTCCTATGTCGAGATCTTGGGTCGTGGATGGCTTCGGCCTCACTCCTACCTCCACACTATACACCAACGTTCGTTCTGGTGGGAATGGCTGGTGTGTGGACAGCCCACGAGAAGCAGAGCTACCTGAATGCTCTAACGGACTCGTGGATCACATATGTGAGCGCTGACGTTCCGCGGATGGTGGTCCTGAGCGATGTTGAACTGGCGCATCTTGCTGCCTTTGGCAGCCAGTCGGGTACGGTCCTCATTGCCGGAACCGGTTCAATCGCTGTGCATCGATCCAGTGATGGCCAGTGGCAAAGGGTAGGAGGATGGGGACCCAGAATCGATGATGCTGGAGGGGGCTTCTGGATGGGCAGGGAGGCGCTGACGGCCGTAGCTCGCATGGTGGACGGCCGTGGACCCGACACGCTCCTGATTCGTCCCGTTGCTGCCTACCTGCGCACCAACGCTGAAGACATCGACCATGTAGCGCTGCGTCTGCGCCGAGCATCTGTAGATGGTGCAGCTCGCTTGGCGCGTGCCGTGCTCACGTACGCCGACGAGGGTGATGCCGTAGCCCAAGAGATCCGCAGCTCTGCTGTGCGCGAGCTGGTGAAGCTTGTATCTGGGTTACCTGCGTCTTCCCGTGTGGCACTCTACGGTTCGTTGTTCGGAAATGCACCGTTTGCAAGCGCCGTGAAGGCCGAGATTCGCCAGGTTTCTGTGACCATCCTCGAGGACGTCCTGCAAGGCGCTATCGCTGCGTTGCCGACTCCGTAAACCGCAGCGTAGCGGAGCGCGAACTCATCGTCGTCATCACACCAAACGGTAGCGTAAGCTTGCGCGACTCGTGACCATACATGAGGTTGGACAGCACCGGTCCCGGAACGTGAGTAGCTACGTCCCTCAGCACAACGTCAACAGCTCTATGTGGTGTGGTGCCTAGCGGTCGCGCCGACTGCGACCACTGACCAGTCACCAGGCCGCTCGCTTGTTGAAGAAGCCCGGCCAGGCGCAATTGCGTCAGCATACGATCAATGCGGTAGGTTTCCTCGCCCACGTCCTCCAGAACAAGGATGCTGTCAGTTAGCTTCGGCATGTAGGGTGTTCCAACCATCGATGCAACCACGCTCAGGTTGCCGCCGATGAGTCTGCCGGAGGCCGTCCCTCGCTGGATCACGTCCAAGGGCCAGGGCTGCTGAATGCTTCCCAAGGGCTTGCTCGACGTGAGCGCTCGCCAGAACCACTCTTCGGACTCCGGGGCAAACGTATCGGCCATGTCCACACTCGCCATTGCGCCACTGAAGGTTACCAGTCGTGCCTTCTTCCAGAGTGCCAGCTGCAGAGCTGTGGTGTCGCTGAAGCCCACGAAGAGCTTCGGATTCTTGCGGATCAGACTCCAATCGAGATCATCCAGCAATCGGGCACTTCCGTAACCACCCCGGGCGCAAAAGATCGCATCGATGCGACGATCAGCAAACATGCTCTCTACGTCGTGCCGACGCTGTTCATCACTGCCAGCCAGATAGGCCCCATCGGTGCTGAAGGCATGGCGCCCTACGACAATGGTGTACCCTAGCGACTCGAGGTACCGGATTCCTCGATGCAGCCGAGCTTCGTCGCGCTGCGGGGAGGAGGGCGAAATGATGCCAATCGTGGCCTTCGGCGGAAGAGGACGTGGGAAACGGACGTTCATGCGCGACGTTCACGTATATTTTGGCACGGTGTTTGCCACACCAACACTGCAGCTATTGGGAAAGACACATACAAGCTATGACGTTTTTGCGGACTGTCATCACGTCGGCTCTCATGCTCCTAGGCGGTTTTTGCCTTGGGGCGGTGTCTGTTGATGCGCAAACGCGAATTCGTGGCGTGGTGAACCAGTATGCACCCGTCTCGGACGTGGTTCCGTGTGATAGCACGGTCACGATGTCGGCTCCCATGGCCCTCTTCCCAGGCGACCGCGTTCTTCTCATCCAGATGAAGGGCGCTGAGATCTCCGATGCCGACGATCCCTCTTACGGTACGATTCGCAACATTGGTGGAGCCGGTGCAGCCGAGCTCCTTACCGTGCGGCAGTTACAGGGTAATGTGGTGGAGTTCACCACACGGTTCGTCCATCGCTACGATCCTAAAGGCCGGATCCAACTGGTTCGCGTGCCTCAGTACACCGATGCCATCGTAGATGCGCCGCTTGTAGCACAGCCATGGAATGGAGCTACAGGCGGAGTCTTGGCTATTGAGGTCACGGGCATCCTCTATTTGCAGTCGAATGTATCAGTAAGTGGGATGGGTTTCGCCGGAGGTACTGTCTCCCCACCTGTCAGCCGATGCGATGTTCGCAACTACGTCATCAACTGGGCCTTTGGCTTGGCTGGTGGTAAAGGCGAGGGAATCGCGTCCGGTAAGCCGAATCAGACGCCAGCCGGTAGGGGGCCTCTGGCAAATGGTGGTGGTGGTGGAAATGGAAACAACGCTGGCGGTGCCGGTGGTGGCAATGGCGGTGCCGGTGGTGCCGGTGGTCGAGCAAACGTCTACTGTGTACCGTTGGATTCTGTTGGTGGCATCGAAGGTGCCTCGCTGGCACCCTATGCCGCTGACCAGCGATTCTTCATGGGTGGAGGCGGAGGCGGTGGTCACCAGAACGATGTACAGGGTACGAGTGGTGCCCCAGGTGGCGGAATCGTCCTGATCCGCGCGGGCCTCGTCTATGGCGACGGTCGAACCATCGAGGCGGATGGCGCGTCGGTGGTTGACACTGCCGACATGGACGCTGCCGGTGGCGGCGGAGCCGGCGGAACCATCATCCTCGATGTAGGGGATGTGGCGACGACCATCAACATCTCGGCACGCGGTGGCAATGGCGGACACGTTAAGCATCTCTACAACGCCCATGGTCCAGGCGGTGGAGGCGGAGGTGGCATGCTGATCACACGAATGCCATTCGACAAACTCACCGTGAACCTCTCCGGTGGGACGCCCGGCATCCATCTCACCAAGAGCAACGAGGCCTATCAACAATCGCGTGGTGCCGATACCGGTCGCATCGGTGCGATCCTAGACACGTTCACATGGAAACGGCCGCTCTCGATCCAGTTGGATGCTACTGGTGGTGGACCCATCTGCGAGGGTGTCAGCTCGGCTACCTTGGAGGCTTCTCCCGGATTTGTGTCGTACCTCTGGAACAACGGTAGCACGGAGCGCACGATCACCATAACGGAAGAGGGATCTTATTCGGTGATTGCCGTGGATGCCATTGGCTGTGTGCGCGTCGTGGATGGATTGCGTGTGTGGTACAATCCCACGCAGTTCACGATGCCCACGATGGTGGACTTCGAGTCGATTCCAATCAACACCACCAAGCGCATGGTGCTGCCCATTCGCAACACCGACGACGAAGACATTGTGGTGTCCGGAATCGAGGAAACGGAATCCTTCCGCATCATCTCACCACCATCATTTCCGATCACGATTCCAGCTGGGACAACGCTGGGAGTTGTGGTGGAGTTTTATGGTCGTGAACATCGTGCCTATGCCGAGGCACTGCGCATTCATCTGTCGCAGCCATGCCCCGATTCTCAGGATGTGTTGCTGAAGGCACTGGTGAGTCCGATCTATGCAACCTTTGTGGTACCTCGTGTCAAGGCAGAGGTAGGCGATACGGCCTTCCACCTTCCAGTGTACGTCCGTCTGTCACCCGATACGGCTCGCCTTCCGAACACCCATCTGCGCATCACGCTGGAACTCGATGCCCGGGTGTTTCACCCCCGACGTGTCATCAATGGCCGCATCGTGCGGAACATGATCGACATGCTTACCAACCGGAGGGTACTGACGGTGGAGATCGACTCGATCGATCTGTCGGTGCAGCAACCCTTGGTCACGGAGGTGGTGGGTACCGTGCTGATGACCACCATGAACGAGGTAGAGATCCGACCTGATTTTGCCGAATGGATCTCGGTGTGGCAGCTCCCGATCACGTCATACGAGCCCGGTTTCTTGGTAGTGGACCCCGCCTGTTTCCAGGAAGGGCGTCACATTCGCATCTATGCCTTCCCATCGCTGATCATTGCTCCGAACCCTGCTCGGGACAATATCCGCATCTACACCACCCTGACTGCTCCCGGCGACTACATCGTGCAGATCGTCAACATCGAGGGAAGCGTCCTGCACGAGGATCGGGTGACGCACTCCGGCACGCTGGCCTCAAGCCACGAAACAACGCTGGATGCGTCTACATGGCCGTCGGGCCAATACATCGTGCGATTCACCACGCCACTTGTGGTTCACACGGATCGGCTCGTGATTCAGCGCTGAGGCGAAACCGGGCGCACAGACATCGTTGCCCGAGCACCCATGATCTGGTCGAGTTTTTCAACCGCTTCGCTGGATGTCCACGTATCGTAGATCAACGGATCGGCCATCAGCTCCTGCATCAGGACATCCTGTTCAGCGCCAATACGTAGCGCTTCCGAGTAAGGGATGTCGTCGCGAAATGTGACCATCGTGTACAGCGGAACAAACTTCGTGGGATACCGCTCATACAGAAAGGCCTCGATTTTCTTCTGTCGGAGAAATCGAGCATCGGCCACTTTGTCGCGCATTTCAACGAAGTTCATCAGCGCTAGGTCGGCAATAGCATGTCCGTCCGGAACGCGATGCGCTTGATACAACTCCAGAGCCCCTTTCCAATCTCCCGTTGCCACATCAAGGCAGTCCATGAGCACCCGGCAATCCTCGAAGCCACAGTTCATACCCTGACCGTAGAACGGAACGATGGCATGGGCGGCATCGCCAATCAGGGCAACGGTGTCGTTGGCTACCCAAGGGTTGGCTCGGACCGTGACGAGTGATGATGCAGGATTGGCCTGCCAGTCTTCATGCAGGGTTGGAAGATGCGGAAGGAGATCGGCAAACTGGGTTTCGAAGAAACGCTGAACGTCATCGCGCGATTGCAGTGCAGCAAATGATGCGTCGCCTGCTCCGTTGCCCTCATGTGCTAAGAAGAGTGTCACCGTGAAGCTGCCGTCGATGTTGGGCAGCGCAATGATCATGTAGCTGTGCCGAGGCCAGATATGCAGTGCGTGCGGGTCCAATCGAAAACCGCCCTCAGCTGTCGGAGGAATGTGGAGTTCCTTGTAGTCGTGCGGCAGATAGTTCTGCGAGTAGTTGTACCGATCGGTGGTTTGCATGCGTCCGCGAATGGCACTGAAGGCGCCATCGGCCCCAAATAGCACGTCGGCCTTGGATACCACACGCTCACCAGTACTGGTCTGTTCGAACATGGCTGTCTTCTGGGCAAGGTCCGCGTCGATACACTTCATGTTGAAGTGGATGCGAACGCCACTCTCCTCGGCTAGGGTCATCAGTTTCTTGTTGAGTTCGCCACGCGACACACTGTTGATCGCCTGACCTTCCTTGCCGTAGGGCTGGTAGGTGAGTGTACCATCAACATCGTGCATTATCCGTCCTGCCATCGGAATGGCAATGGCTCGGATGTCGTCGGCAAGTCCGGCCACTTCCAGGGCACGCAAACCGCGATCGCTCATCGCAAGGTTGATCGACCGCCCGGCCGACATGTTGGCCGCTCGCATATCGCCACGACGCTCAAACAGCGTTACGTCGTATCCGCGCTTGGCAAGCATGGTGGACAACAGCGAGCCTACAAGGCCGGCTCCGGCAATCGTAATGCGTTCAGTACTCATACTGCAAAGTTCGGCAATCTCAGCGCGTTTGCCATCGGTCGGCATAACCAACGGGCAGGATCACGGGGTCGATGATGCGCACTGACTGGCCAACCGCCGGAGCTACGGTGATCCACTCAGATGAGGGTGCTTGCACATCAAAAATGCCAACGTCGTGACAGGCTACCGATACTCGCAATGTGCGACCCATCGTGTACACCTGCACCCGAAACGGCGTGCCCGGTGGGGGCAGAGGAGCCACGACCGTGATGGTTGAATCGGGCAACAGAACCTGTGTGTGGGTAGTGGAAATGTGCATCTCGACCGGGCTCCTCACCTTGAGCACGGTGTCGGCATAGGGAGTCGAGCGCATCAGGAGCGATACGATCACGGAGGTATCGGTGGGAAGGTAGTCCGTCAGGATCTCTGCATCGAAGATCCCGTCAGTGACGTCGTCACAGCGCAGTGCTACACGTGACGGGTAGGCAACAGTGAAGGCATTTGCAGCATCTACCTCCACCATGTCGTGACGCTTGATGATCCTGCCAGTAAGAGGCCAGTCGGTGTCCCGTTGCACGGTGAAGGACCACGGACTGCAGGAGACGCACAGGAGCATCAACAACACCCACGCTACGCTACTCATGCGGATATCCCTTGCCGTAGCGGAGTTCATCCCGACTGAACAATCGATCAAAGATGCTGGCACCGATGCCGAGGTAGAATCCCCGAAAGGCAGTGGGGTTGTCAAGCATGATCGGCCCCCGGCGACGGATCACGTCGGTGTCCAGAGTTTCGCCGGAAATGTATCCGGCGGTGATCATGAGCGATAGCTGATCACTCACCGGTAACGAGGCCTTTGCTGCCAGCTGGAAAAACGTGCTCGGCGCATAGCCCACTTCGACAAACGGCTCAATGGTAAATCGCGACGTCGTTGGCTGCCACACGTAGCCCACTCGCAACGGCAGGATCCCGATAGCAAACTCCTGCTGCCCCAGTGCTACAAATGTTGCCAGCGACGTGCCGACGCTCAGGCGATGATCCCACAGCGGAATGGCCAGCGACGTGTTGAACAGTCGAAAGAGTAAACCTGTGAGCGCCGGCGTAGAACCGGCTGCGGCGCCACGACGTGCAAAGATGGAAGCAGACACGTCCGTGGCTCCAACGAGCATGGCCTCGATCACGCCGATGTTCCACGCACTGTGCTCGTGAAACTTCCACTCGGTGTCGAGCTCCTCCTCACGATTCAGGAAGTCGAGGAGCGAGACTCCCACACCGGCATATGGGAAGTTTACAAAGACTCCCTCGAGCGAACGCCCCATGGCATAGCCCGCATAGAGGCGCATGTTCACACCGCCGATGCTACCAACATCGGCCGAGGCACCGGCATTCACGTACTGCGAGGGAAAGGCCGCTAGATGCAGTTGCGGCGTGATGGCCACGTATGGTATTCGAGACCGAAGGTAGAATCTCTTGCGAATGCTGAGCACCCCGGCACCCATGAGCAAATGCGACGAGTTGTTGTCGGGGCGAATGGTTTCGTAGGCCGTGATACCCCATGTCCAGTCCGGATCATCGGTAAACCAGTGCAGCTTCCATTCACCGATGCCAAAGCGCGAAATGCCACCCTTGAACAGATCATCACCAGCGGCGGGATCTTCTCCAAACAATAGTGTGGAGACGGGCGTGTACACACCGAAGAGTCCGTAGCCCAGAGATGATCCATCGAGCGACGACCCCATCAACCCCACGCTCTCAAACAGTGCCAACCGCACGAAGGCTGGGTACTCCCGTGTTTCGATGCTATCGTATTGACGCAGCCAGCGTTCCTTGGTGACAGTGGAGGACGATGGATAGATGATGCCGTTGGGACGGTCTCCCGGCTGATTGCGCATCTGCTCCGTGGTGGTGCTGTCGGCAATCGTGATCGTAAACCGGTCTTGCTCGGTACGCGTAACCGTGCCACAGCTTACCAGCATCAACGCAAGGATGCTTCCTACCGCATACCGCATAGCACCACTCATTCGAACCTGACCTCCAAGGTGCACAGGTCGTCCAAGGAAGCCAGACCCCAATCGCCTGCGCGAACGGCGGCAACTCCAGCAGGTGTTCCCGTGAACATGGCGTCGCCTGGCTGCAAGCCAAAGACATCGTCGACGTACGCAACCAGCTGGTCGATCGACCGCTCCATAAGTGCCGTCGAGGCCTGTTGCCGCACCTCGCCGTTGATGTGCAACGTGAGCTGCCATGGTCCGCCCCCTGCCAGATCCCATGGCACAATCGGACTCACCGGTGCCGAGCCTCTCCACGACTTTGCGGTAGCCCACGGTAGACCTTTCGCCTTGGCTGCCGCTTGTAGATCGCGCGCAGTCAGATCTAATCCCACGCCAATACCAGCAATACCATCCACACCCATCACCACCACAAGCTCCACTTCATGGTGGATCTCCGTCGAGAACGATGGAAGGGTAACAGATGAACCAGTGGGTCGATAGGCGGTAGGGGGCTTCAGGAAGACGATCGGATCGGCCACTGTACCCGCAGCAGGGAGTGGTGCTCCCATTTCGGCGGCGTGATCGGCGTAGTTTCTTCCGATGCAGTACAGCGTGCCAACCGGCAGTGTCTGGATGGAGGCGTCGGTGAATGTCCAGTAGGTCATCGCGGTTGGAGTTGTGGCTTTGATTGTGGTTGGAGAGTATCGGTCGAGAGCGAGTCGAGAACTTCCTCAGCCGGAGGATTGGCAATCGCCTCAGGCGTGATGATGTCGAGGCTGTCGCGTGGTACGTCAAACGTGGCCGCTGCGTAAGGAATCGTAGCATCGCTGTACACCTTGCCCATCAGCTTGCCAAAGATCGGCGCAGCAGCGCGTCCGCCTTGGCCGTAGTCCCCAGTGAAGGTTACACGACGATCATCGAAACCCGTCCAGATTCCGCAGACAAGCTGCGGAGTGAATCCCACAAACCACGCATCGGCAAAATCGTTGGTCGTGCCCGTCTTCCCGGCAGCAGGACCCTTGTAGTACTGGCGCACGCGCGAGCCTGTTCCTCCGTCCACCACGCCCTGCATCATCGACATCATGTTGGTGGCAACCTGGACGTCCATGGCATCCTTCACATCGTGAGGTAGGCGTGCCTGGTAGAGAATGTTGCCCATGCGGTCTTCGATGCGGGTGATGTAGGCCGGAGGGATCGCCACGCCCTGCGTGACGAACGGAATGTAGGCGGTGGTGAGCTCGATGGGCGACACTTCTGTGGCTCCCAGCGCGATGGCCGGCACGGCCGTCAGTGGCGATGTGATGCCGGCTCGGCGACACACGTCAATCACCTTAAGGGGTGTAGTGACCCCCGTGACCAGTCGGGCGGCCACGGAGTTGGTGGAGAACTTCAGTGCTCGGCGCAATGTGATCGGTCCACCCGTTTTCGATGTGCCACGCGGTGCCCACACTTCTCCCGTTTCGGGAAGGATGATGCTAAACGGTCCACTCTCCACGACATCTTCAGGCGTGAATCCCTCCTCAAGGGCTGCGGCGTAGACAAATGGCTTGAAGGCCGATCCCGGCTGTCGGCGAATCTGAGTCACGTGATTGAGGGAGTACCTGCCGGCACGATCTAGCTCCATCGCACGTGGAGACGCTCCCACCATGGCCACAATCGCACCCGTACGAGCATCCAGCGTGACCAGACCCACCTGAATCGTAGCGGCTACCATCTTTACGGAGTCGATAAACGATTGTGTGCGCAGGAGTCTGCTGCGCACGGCTGGTCGGTCCGCCTTTGAAGCTGATACGTACTGTGGGTGCTGCTGCACGGCACGCTTGAGAATCGATTGGAGGATGTCCTTTCTGCTCTGCCACGACCAACTGCGATCGAAGAGAGCCTGGTACTGCTCTAGGTGTTCGGCAACGGCCTGCTGGGCATAGCGCTGAACCTTAGCATTGAGCGTTGTGTGGATCACCAGTCCGTCACGGTACAGATCGCGGCCGTCGAGCAAGTCGTTCCACTCACCTCGTGGAGACAGTTTCTGTCGGATCACCTCCACGAAATGGGGAGCGATACCTCGACTGATCGCTTCTGGTGTGAATCGGCTAAGGGGCTCATCCTGTGCTGCAATGCGGACGCTTTCGGAAATCATCTCCTCGTTGTACATCATGTCGAGAATCAGATTGCGCCGACCGATTCCCTCGGTGTCGTTACGGTTGTATCGCTCCGGTGCTTTGAACAAACCAACGAGGTAGGCACACTCGGCAACCGTGAGTTCGCGTGGCTGCTTGCCGAAGTAGGTGTAGGCTGCCTCGCGGATGCCATAGGCCCCCTTCCCGTAGTACACGGTGTTGGCATACATCTCAAGAATCTCGTTCTTAGTGTATGTCTGCTCGATCTGAAACGCTGTGTAGGCCTCGCGGATTTTGCGTGCGAGTGTGCGCTCGCGCTTGAAGTACAGATTCAGGGCAAGCTGCTGCGTAATGGTCGAGGCGCCCTCCTTAGCCCGAAGTGCAAAGACATTTTTAACGGCAGCCTTCGCAATCCGCAGCGCATGCACGCCCCAGTGATCGTAGAAGGCTCGATCCTCCGTAGCAATCAAGGCTTCGATGAACGGGCGCGGAATGGAATCATAGGGTAGGTAGGTACGCCGAGTAGTGGCGAAGTACTCTAACACCTCACCGTCGGCACTCATCACTTGTGTTGCCAGTTCCTGTCGCGGATTTTCCAGATCAGCAACCGATGGCAGATCGCTGGACGACATGATCACCCACGTGATGTAGATCAGCACCATGCTCACCGCAATAGCCACGGCAACAACGATGCGTAGAAAGAGTGTTTTGAGGTTCATGTTCTCTTCATGTTCTCTTCAGGTTCATGTCCGCGTTTCTCTACTGCAGCTCAACTTTCTGCAATTCTACACGTCGCGCGCGCTTGCGCCACCGATCAAGAGATTCACCGTCTCTTCGCACTGGTAACTGTGACTCTCCCGAGGATCGCGCTTCCAGAAGGGCGGGGTCGACGCCTCGTTGTACGAGCTGTTGAATCACAAATCGTACGCGTTGCTCTCCAAGCACGAAGTTACTCTCATCCGAGTCCACGTCGTCGGTATGTCCTACAAGCACCACCCGCTGAAGGTGTGAGGAGCTAGCCAGGAGGTTCTCAGCAAGTCGGTCAAGGTCGTTCACCCACCGCCGAGGGGTCTCCGCGCCGGTGCTGTCAAGGGTGAATTCGTAGGGCTGATCGAAGACCGCCGATGGAAAGTTGATACGCAGAGTGTACACTACTGGCAGTGCCAAGGGTGGCGCCTGTATGCTCGTATCCGCATGCGTTGGTGTTGCAATCGTGACGTCGTCGAAAAACAGTCCTGGCGCGTCAGCGGCAATCACGACGGTGGTGGCCACTGGTAGTTTCAGAGCATACGATCCCTCGTTGTTCGTTGTCGTGGAACCGAGAATTGCCGGAGACGCAGCATCCCGGGCCGTGACCGTGGCGCGGGCGATCGGCTCGTTCGTCACCTGGTTGACCACCGTGCCTGTGACGGTGGTTGTTGGTGCTGCCGAAGAACGCGTGGCCACGAAGAGATCCATCGTACGCTGTGTGCCATGCGGTCGATTGGAGCCGAAGTACAACGCCGTATCTCCAACCATGCGGGGAAAGATCTCATCGTGCTCGGTGTTGATCCACGCACCAAGGTTGGTCACGTTCACAGCCGTAGGCCTGCGATCGGACATGCGGAGGGTAGCAACAAACAGATCATATCCACCTACGGTCTGGTGTCCAGCCGACGAGAACAAGAGCGTGGTGTCGTCCACGAATTGGGGTGAGAGCTCATCACACGGTGTGTTGATCACACCAGCCAGTGGCTGCGTATCAAGCCAGCGCTCACCGTCCCATTGCCGCACAACCAGATCCGTACCACCAACGCTTCCGGGTCGGTTTGAACTAAACACCAGCAGGCGTCCGTTGGGCGACAGCGTTGGCTGCTCATCCCAAGCGATCCGATCGATCAACTCCGCAAGGGGCGTTGTGGTGGAGTCGAACACACAGGACTCGCACTGTTCGATCGTGTGAGCATCTCGGCGTCGAACCGGGACGTACGTGGTTGTTGCTGCATCCTGTCCGCGCACGAGTAGGTCGTGTGAGCCATACGGAACCAACCCCCACTCTTGCAGTTCAGACTGTGCACCAACAACGCGATCAAGTGTCCATGCTGGTGGAGCAAGATCCCACGGAACCATGGTAGTAGGCACGTACGCCGAAGGCTCACAGGCAGGAGGAGGTGGTGGAAGGGGGCAGGGTGGCACGCTGCGCTGCACCCGCGGTAGGGAGCACGACGTCAGGATCCACGCCGCCGTGGCAACCAGCACCAACGCTCTCACGATACCTCCCCTTCCATGTTGACAAACGTGCAGGGTGCCTCCAGTGCCAACGACAACAACTGCTGATACTGTTGATCCGGCACTTCAACGGCACCAAGCGAGGCGGTGAAGTCGTTAATGTACTGCGTGTCCAGTAAGGTAAAGTTCTGCGCTCGCAGGTGCTGAACGAGCCACGCAAAGGCTGCTTTGCTGGCATTAGGCCGTCGGGAGAACATCGACTCGCCAAAAAAAGCGCCGCCCAGTGCCACACCATACAAGCCCCCTACCAACTCCTGCTGGTGCCATGCTTCCACACTGTGGGCAAAGCCCAGCTCGTGCAGTTCGACGTAGGCGTCGATGATGTCGGGGCTGATCCACGTGACGGGACGATCGGCACAGGCCGTAATCACGTCGCGGAAGGCACTGTTTACCGTCATGCTGAACGTCTTGCGCTGCACCACCTTGCGTAACGAGGTCGAGATGGTTACGGCGTCTAGGGGGATGATCGATCGAGGATCCGGACGATGCCAGAGGATCTCCCCATCCTCCTCGGCCATCGGGAAGAAGCCGCGTTCGTAGGCCATCAAGAGCACGTCTACCGTCATGACCGTGATCACCGTCGTGTAGCTACGTACATGGAATACGGAATCTCCTTACGATCGCAGAACGACTGCTGATCCGTGGCAAAGTCGAATGGCCAAGGATACTGCTCGGAGACATCATGAACAACAAACCGTCCATGGGCAGCAATGGTGCTTCGCTGATGCTCTTCCACCTCGGGCACATCTGTTGCGAAGTAGATCCGACCACCTGGGGCCAGAATCCGATCAAGTTCATCGAGCAGTTCCGTGGAGAAGAGCCGTCGCTTATGATGCCGTTTCTTGGGCCAGGGATCCGCAAAGAGATAGGTGACGTAGTCGATGGAGCCTGAATCAATCCATGGCAAGCCATTCACGGCCGAATACCAAAGAGCATGGGCATTGGGAATGGCTTCGCCAGCGATCACGCCCTGAATCCATTCGATCAGCACGTTGCGGACCTCGATGCCCAGAACGTTGACCTGTGGAAACGCCAGTGCATGGGCCAACAGAAAGCCACCGCGTCCACAGCCCAGGTCGATCACCGTAGCCGGTGCGCCGTTGCCAAACCACTCCGCCCAGGTAGCGGCATCGATCAGGGGTGGATACCACGCCGGACGGATCAGCTGTTGCTGTAGGGGCATGTACAGCTGGGGGCTGACGTGGTGGCGTACTCGGGGAATCGGATACCGTCGGAAATCGATCACGGCGTGGCTTTTCGGCGAATTCTTCATGAACATGCAAATCTACATCGCACTCCTTGCCTATATTTGCGTTCTTATGCTCACACCCCAATCGTCGTGAGCGGGGCTGTTGTGTTTGTTCCAGGGAGGAATCCTTGAATCGGAAGAATCTTAGTCGCTGGCTGCTGATTTTTGCTCCACTGCTTGCAGTAGCCTACCTTTTATGGCCGACCTATCGGTTTTATCAACTCGATGCTGAACGCTCGTCGTTGGCTTCGGACTCCGCTGCTCTCGAAGCATGGGACGTTCAGAATGCCGAGGACTACCAGACGGCGCGCCTCAAGCGGATCAAGCTCGGTCTTGACCTGCGCGGCGGTATGTACGTCACCTTGGAAGTCGACGTTCTGAAGCTCATCGAAGAATCGGCGGACAAGCTGAGCATCGACGATGACTTCATGGCTGTGTTGGAGGAAACCCGCAAGGAGACCGACAATACCGACAAAAACGTACTGGACGTCTTCCTTGAGAAGTTCCGCGCCAAGGCGGCTACCAACAACATGTCGCTGCTCCAGTACTTCACGGTGTCGAACCAACTGGATCCAACCGAGGAGGCTATCGAAGAGAAGCTGCGCAAGGACGTTGATGAAGCCATCGACCAGGCGTTGCAGGTGATTAGCCAGCGGATCAACAAGTACGACGTATCGGAAGCCAACATTCAAAAGCAGGGGGCTCGTCGCATCCTGCTTGAGCTTCCAGACGTGAAGGATGAAAACGAGATTCGCTCGCTGCTGCAGACCACGGCTCGTCTGGAGTTCCATCGTGTGACGATGGGTCGTCCAATGATCGAAACGTTCTACGCTATCGACGCTCTGCTGCGTGGAGACGTTCTGGAAGAGCCAGCTGAAGACACCACGGCTGTGGCTGACACGGCCACGGTAGCTGCAGCAGATTCCACGGTAGCCGACACGGCAAAAGCTGACACCGCAAAAGCTGACACCACGAATCCGTACGCAGGACTGTCTGACGATGAGGCCTTGCGCCGCATCAAGAAGGACTATCCGTTCACGTACATGATCTCAGGCGTGTTCGCTCCAAATGCACAGGCATCCTTCCAGGCATTTGACTTCACGCTGAAGAAAGCAGCGGACTTCCCAGAAACTGGAGTGTATCGCTTCGTTGTGGGTGAAAAGTTCGTTTCGCGATTCCTGGCCATCATGGACCGTCCGGACGTGCAGCGCTTGATGCCGGTAGATCTAAAGATTCTGGTGGGAGCAAAGCCGGAGCGCCAACAAGGTGCTGATGCTGAAGCTGGATTCTTTGACATCTACGGGGTTGCCGCCGACCCGGAGCTCACCGGCGACGTGGTGACCGAAGCCTTCCCAAGCTTTGACCCTCAGAATAACCAGCCCGTGGTAATCATGGACATGAACTCCGAGGGGGCAGAGCGCTGGGCATCGATTACCGCAGCAAACATCAACAAGCAGATTGCTATCGTACTCGACGGCCGCGTGTACTCCGCACCAAACGTACAAGGCAAGATTCCCGACGGACGCTCACAGATTACCGGCATGGGCAACACCGAGGAAGCCAACCTTCTGGCCGTTGTTCTCAAGGCTGGTGCGCTGAAGGCTCCTGTCAAAATCATCGAAGAGCGCGTCGTTGGTCCATCGCTGGGTGAGGACTCGATTCGTCGTGGTATCACCAGCTCGATTCTGTCGTTTGCTCTGGTGATTCTGTTCATGCTGGTGTACTACATGATGGGTGGCGGCCTGGCCGACATCGCCCTGATGATGAACGTGCTCTTGGTGGTGGCCGGTCTTGCTGGTTTCGGTGGCACGCTCACGCTGCCGGGTATTGCCGGTATCATCTTGGCCACAGCCATGGCGGTGGATGCCAACATCCTGATCTTCGAACGGATTCGTGAGGAGATGGCGATGGGTAAACCACTGCGCAGTGCAGTGGAGCAGGGCTATGCCAAGGCATGGAGCGCCATCCTTGACTCGAACATCACCAACATGCTCTCCGGTATCGTTCTCATCTTCCTGGGAACCGGACCGGTGAAGGGCTTTGCTGTGACGCTGATTATCGGTGTGTTGATGACACTCTTTACGGCCGTCGTTCTCACGCGTGCAATGTTCGAAATCATGATTTCGAGCGGAGCTACCAGCATCAATCTTGGTCAAAAGAAGACGGCTTCGGCCTAACGAGGAAAGATCCAAACCATGGACCTGATCAAAAAAACAAACATCGACTTTGTCTCGAACCGTAACCGGTTCTTCACCATCTCGTTTGGACTGATTGTTGCCGGCCTGTTGGCCGTCGTTTTCACGTTCAACAGCTCAAGCGATCTGGGCATCGACTTCACGGGTGGTACACAGGTGACCATCAAGTTCGAAAAGGCATCGGTGTCTACCGATGAGGTGCGCACGTCGCTTACTTCGATGGGCTATGCTGGTGCGGAGCTCAAGAGCTTCGGTAACGATGGTGAATACCTCATCCGCGTAGGAGCTACCGGTAAGGCCACCGAGGTGTCGCAGGAAATTGTTGCTTCCCTGCAAGAGGCGTTTCCCGCAGATGAGGTGACGCTGCTGGGTGCCGACAACGTGGAGGTGAAGATCTCCAATGAATTGGCCTATCAATCAGCCCTTGCTCTTGCGGTGGCACTTGTGGTGATGCTTCTGTACATCGCCTTCCGCTTCCAGGAGTTGGTGTACGGCCTTGGTGCCATCGTTGCCCTGTTGCACGATGTACTGTTGGCCTTCATCGTATCGGTCCTGTTCAACAAGACGGGCCTGCTGAACCTTGAGATCAACATCAATGCTATCGCTGCCTACCTGACCATCATTGGTTACTCCATCAACGACAAGGTTGTGGTGTTCGACCGTATTCGCGAAAACCGCGAGAAGCATAAGGGTATGGGGCTTGCCGACTTGATCAACCTCAGCATTAACGAGACGCTCAGCCGTACGATTATCACGGGTGTATCGGTTCTTGGTGCCTTGCTCGTGCTGGTCTTCTTCGGTGGTGACGTGCTCGAAGGCTTTGCCTTCACCATGTTCGCCGGCATCGTGATTGGTACGTACTCCTCAATCTGGATTGCGTCGTCGTTTGTGATCTGGTACACCGATCGCGTCAAGCACAAGCGTATCGGTACAGTGCATACCTCGCCTGCCAAGTAAGATGGCATCTGTCTTCACCACCGTGTCGCCGAGCAATGGCGTCGTCGTGGTTCGGTTCCCCGAGCAGGTACTCGGTGGTAGCCAATCGGTGGAGCTTGCAGCCCATGTTCGTGCTGCGCTCGCTGATGACGCAACAACGATTATCTTCGATCTCGAGCCCGTAGAGTTCATGAACTCTACGGGCCTTGGTTTGTTGGTGGCTTCACTTGCTACCATACGCCAATCCACGGCGTCCCTTCAGTTGATGGCTGTGCCTGCATCGGTGCAGTCGCTTCTGCAGATCACGCAGTTATCCCAGGTGTTCTCCATTGTGGAATCAGCATGAGTGTGCGCGTAGTTGTTGGTGCTCAATGGGGCGATGAGGGGAAGGGCAAAATCGTAGACCTACTCAGTGAGGGTGTAGATGTTGTAGCCCGCTACCAAGGTGGAGCCAACGCTGGCCACACGATCGTATTTGGTTCTACCAAGGTGGTGCTGCATCTGATTCCGTCGGGAATTCTGCATCCAAGCGTTCAGTGCGTGATCGGGAATGGAACCGTGATCGACCCTGCAGCACTGATGCAAGAGATTGCCATGTTGGAGCAGATGGGAATCAACATCTCTGGACGCCTGCATATCTCCCACAAGGCCCACCTGATCATGCCGTACCACAAGATGCTGGACGTGGCACGTGAGCGTGGCGCCGGCATCGGGACCACCGGACGTGGAATTGGTCCGGCCTACTTCGACAAGGCAACACGGTCTGGCATTCGTATCGTAGACCTTCTGGATCGAGCAACGTTCGAGGCAAAACTCCGTGCCAACATCGAGGAGAAGGATCGTCTGCTGCGAGCGCTGTACGATTCAGCGCCCATCGACGTTGAAGCCATTCTTGAAGAGTATCTCTCCTTCGACAGTAAGATCGATCCCTACATCACCGATACCACAACGCTCCTAGATCAGGCCATCCGTGACGGAAAGACCATTCTTGCGGAAGGGGCTCAAGGAGCGCTTCTTGATCTGGATCATGGTACGTATCCCTTCGTAACCAGTTCCAATCCAACGTCGGGCGGTGCCTGTACCGGACTGGGGATTCCACCAACAGCCATTTCATCCGTCATGGGTGTGGTAAAGGCTTACAGCACCCGAGTAGGGAATGGCCCCTTCCCAACAGAACTCACCGATGCCACAGGCGACCTGCTTCGTACAGAGGGGAATGAATACGGAGCTACTACCGGTCGAGATCGCCGCTGCGGTTGGTTGGATATTCCGGCCCTACGCTACTCGATCATGGTGAATGGCATCTCCGAGATCGCTCTGACGAAGATGGATGTGCTGGGCATCTTCGACGAGATTCGCATTTGTACCCGCTACACCGTTGATGGCAAGCCGGTGAAGTACTTCCCGGCCGATGGCAGAACACTTGAAGCTGTGGAGTGCGACTACATCACCGTTCCTGGCTGGAAGCAGCCCCTTGACGGTATCCGATCCTTCGAGGATCTGCCACCTGCGGCGCAATCCTACATCACCACGATCGAGAACCTCCTCGACCGTCCCGTCTCGTGGATCAGCACTAGCCCTGCCCGTGAGGATACGTTCCGCCGATAGTGTTATGTTACGGTGCTGTGAAGCGCCTTCCCATCATGATTGTGGCACTTCTACTTGGCCTTGCAGGTCAGGTAGTACCAGCCTATGCCCAGCGATGGGTCGAGGCAACCCTGCCTCCCCCCTACGACAAGGGCTTCTACCTCGATATCTACTTCCTCCCCTCTGATCCACAGCGCGGATGGGCCTGCGATATGGACTCCGGCTACGTTGTTCGTACCACCAATGGGGGACAGACGTGGATCGGAGGTCGAGTGGTGGGAGTAGGGAAGAGCTGCCATCTGGAGTACGTCCAGTTCTTCGCCAGTGGCGTTGGCTATGCCTGTGGTCCAGGCGGATTCTTCAAATCCACCAACAACGGTGCGACGTGGACGGAGATCACCTTACCGGGCCAGTTGCAGGCATCATCACCGTGGGGCGCGTGGTTTCGTGACGAGAATGTGGGATGGGTTACCGGAGGTGGCTGCGGCAACAACGTGTTTGCACGGACAACCAACGGTGGAGCATCATTCACAGCCTTCCGCACAACAACACCTGCAGGGTCGAACCTCTCTGATCCATTGTGGCAGTCGGACATGCCTGCCGGAGAAGTACTCGCCATCGGCAACGGCACACTATGGAAGAGCACGGACGATGGTCTGTCGTGGTTTGTGGTGAACGCAACGGGGTCTACCAATCCGTGGCATGAAGAGATCACGCGCTACGGATCGTCGATCATGGTGTCGAATGCCTCATCGAATTGTACGCCACGGAACTACATCGGTGGAGGAGCGCGATGGAGCCACAACAACGGCCAGACGTGGCAGGCCTATGAAACACGAGCCAACATGTATGGCGCCTATCTGGTGAACAACTCCGTTGCCTGGATTGCCGGGGAACGGGGAAACGTGTGGTACACGGCCAATGGTGGTGCCGACTGGGAGCTCCGCAACTGTGGCCTTGATGGCCGCGACATGGACGACATCACCTTTATCACGGAAAACGTTGGCTGGGTAGCCGGCGACGGCCTGTTCTACCTCGCACCAGCCAACCGCTACCTTACTCCTACTGCTCTGACGCTTACCGAGGACTGTCCGGGCGAGGGAGCGATCGATACCATCTGGGTGCATAACGAGGACTTCAACGATGCCCCGTGGGAGTCGGAGTTTCTGGGCCAGTACGAGTACCTCTACAAGGTGATCAACGTACTGCCCTATCCCTTGCCGAAATGCGACTCCACGCCGATGGTCATTCAGTATCGGGGGCGAGACAACACTACGCGGGACGCACAGCTGCGCGTCCACATTTACAATGCCGACTCCACGGAAGTGGTGGCAACACTGTATGCCGATCTGTCGGGGCGGATGCGCCGGCTTACGGCTGCGCCGCAAACCGACACCGTAGTCTTCCAGGCACGAGCCGGCCAAACGGTGGAGCGCACATTGGACTGGTCGCGCACCGATCTGCCCGCAGAAGAGATTCAGGCCATCACGCTCGACAGTGGCGACACAACCATTTCCATTGCGGGTGCTCTGCCGCTCCAGGTGCGTGCGGCCCCCAGTACCTCCCGAACCATCATCCGTGCTACCGTGGCTGATACAGGTTGGGTAGAGTCTCGGTTCCGAGTTCGCCTGATGCCGTGTGAGCGCGACACGTTTGTCACGGTCCGGGTATTGGGTCTGTCTCCGATCATCAATGCACCCAACAGCGCTGCGATCGATGCCGCCTGCGATACCGACGGCCGGCTCTACATTCCGTTGCAGAATACCGGCAACATGACACTGACGATCTCCGAAGCTAACCTTACCGGCAGCGACGCTACTGCATTCAGCGTCCTTGGCATGACAAGTGGCCGTCCTGGTCCGCCATGGCAAGTGCCGGTAGGGGGCTCTGATACGCTGGTGGTAGCGTACACGGCACGAACAGGCTCGGAGCGTGCACAGTTGATCCTGGTCAACGACGACTACACCACAGCGCGTGGCTCGGTAACGCCATGGGTGGTGGATCTCTCAGCCAGCGCCGATGGTCCATCGTTCGAGGTTCGTCCGATGGTACTTGATCTTGGGCAGCTCTGCCGTGGGCAGGAGAAGGACACGTTGTTCAGGGTTGCCAATACGGGACGATCGATGATCTACTCCACGGCCGTCGCCTCAGGATCGCACGTGCGAGGTCTGGGATCGGGTGCTGAGAATGTCAATCCCGGTAGCGAGCGTACCTATCGCTTCCAGTGGTCCTGGCCAGTTACCGGGGTTGTGGAAGACACCATCCGCGTGATTGTCCAGCCGTGCGACTCCGTAGAAACGGTCATTCTGCGAGCGACGATCATCGACGACCGCATCGAGCTGAATCCTCCGCAGATCACGATGAGCTCAACACCTGGCGTTGAAGTTCAGCAAACGTGGAGCCTAGCGGCACGTACATCCCAAACCATCAGCGTGACGCGCATTGCGCTGGTACCGCCGGTAGCTGGTGCCGTGATTGACGCACCTGCTGTTCCGTTTAGGATGACTGCGGGTGAGCTTGCAGCAATCACGGTGCGCTGGACACCGCTGCAAGAAGGCACAACGGTGTCGACACTCTTGGTAGAATGTACAGCTGCATGCCAGCCGGAGGCACAAGCTGAGGTCACGTTCGTTGCCAAGACCAGTGCCATCACGGTCGATCGCCAGCAACTCGACTTCACTGCCGTCTGTGCTCGTCAGCGCATCCGTGATACCGTGTTCGTCCGATCCGAATCGGTAAGCCCCTTACCATTGAAGGCACCCGTGATCGTCGAAGCTGGGTCGCCATTCACCGTGGTTGAACCTTCGCAAGCCGTGGTCCTGCAACCCGCCACGGACCTCGCCGTGGTAGTAGAGTTTGATCCCACTGCGGTAACCGTGAATGGTCCGGTTGCTACAGCAACGCTGCGCATCGAAGCTGAACAGGGTGGCAGTGTGCAGGATGTTGCCGTACGAGGTGCGGCGCTGTCCTCGGTGATCGAGAGCGATACGGTGATAGATCTTGGTGATCATGATCGCTGCGACGACCCCATGAGTGCTACTGTTGTGTTTCGCAACAGCGGTACCGTCACTGACGTTTTGGTGTTAGGTGGTCAGCTTCCATCAGGTGTTGATGTTAGTGTAACGTCGCTCCTGCTGAGCCCTGGTAGTAGTGCCTCCGTGACAATCACGTGTGTACCTGCGCTGCTCTCTCTGGGCGCATCGGTCATCGAACTTCCATGGCTTGGTACCAGCTGCGGCGATACCGTGACGGCTACCGTTCTGATTCGCGTAAACGAGGACCAACCGCTCGTGGTTGATCCACCGGTGGTCGATCTCGGGACGGTCCTTGTTGGCGATGTTGTGCCGTCGCGCATCACGCTGCGAAACACGAACGCCGTTCCTACGTTTGTCATCAGCGCCGAGATTGAGCCAGCGGGTCAGGGTTGGTCGATCGTATCGGTCCCAGCATCGATCCGAGCCGGAGATGTTGGCATTGCCGACGTCCAGTTCGCACCAACGAGCGCTGGCAGCGTTACCTGCCAACTGATCATCATTACGCAGACGGCCTGCCTCGACACTCACATCGTGGACCTGCGTGCCGAGGTGCTCGATCGCCCCCGCTACACAGCGGTGATCAGGGCAGATCGGTACCGCGTGAATCCCTACGATCGTGTAGATGTGCCGATCACGCTCGTGAGCGATATCCGTGATGCCAAGCCTACGGAACTGTCGGTAACGGTGCAGTACTCGCCACTACTGTTCCGTGTAGATCAGGTTTCCTCTCAGTATCCCGATGCCACGGTTTCGTCTGTTCAAGTCGACGGCTCGGTGACGATTCGTGCGGTTGCGAGTGGTGAAGGCTTTGGTGCAGCTGGTGACCTTGCCGTACTATCCGGTACGGCGATACCGTCGATACCTGACTCTACCACCATCGACATCACCAATTCTACATTGTTGAGCGTAGAGGCCGTAGAGATCCTTGAGATCGATGGTCTGGTGCAGATCAACATGTGCGGACCATACAATGCCATTCGGTTCCGCAAGCCCACGACGATCCAGATTGGCGCTCCACATCCCGTCTCATCGGAGCTCCAGCTGATGGTAGATGCACATACCGCTCACACGGGCAGCATTCGCCTTGTGGACCCCAACGGTGCGCTAGCAGCAGAATGGGTCTCCGTGTCGCTGCCAGAGGGTCCGTCGACCATCACACTGCCCCTCGGTAACATCGCTACGGGGATGTACATCGTGGAGGTTCATACCTCCATAGGCGGCGTGTTTACCGTGCCTGTGGTCGTGCTGCCGTAACTGATCTAAGAGCCGTGGCTAGCGCCGCAGCAAATGCCTCTGGTGCATCCGTACCAACATGCTCCCTGTGTTCTGCAACCAGCGTTAGCATACCACCGCTCTCCACCGCGGACAGGACAACCGTGATCTCGGCCGCAGTCGGTGTGCGGCGAACTGAACCCGAAACAACATAGTCCATGCCAAAGGCATGAAGTATTCGAATCTCGGTGGGAGTCGGGAGGCGATCATTTTCGACTTCGAAGAAGCCAGCCTTTGCCATCATCGCATCGCGGGTGTCGAGATCGATCACGGTCCACGTCACCTCCTTTTGAAGAGCATACACCACACTGAGTGCCAGGTGGTAGGAGTTCACGGTTGGCTGGGCGAAGTACTCCCAGGCAGGGGTTGCCAGTGAGTCATCGGTAAACGTAAAGCCCCCTACACTCATGAGCGGAGCAGCTACGACCGCTGTGTCGTGATCCAGTTCAGCAAGTGCTCGCTCCATGGACGTCAAGATCGCAGGGTCAGCCAACACGATACCGTCTGTCGTGTAGCGGGAGGTAGCAAAGCCTGTGCCCCGACGCACGACCGTCGTATCGCGAACCGAGCGAAGAACAATCTCGGAGCGCACGAGGTTGGCAATCCGCATCGACGAGGCAAACACCACGTACTCGGCCTTCAACAGCGCTGCACCCTCAAGAGCCGGCACGTCAGCTGTGCTACTCTCCCTCAAGAGAGAGTCACGGATATCGGCTGGCATGTAGGTATAGCGTCCCGATCGGTTTAAGGCCAGCGACAGGCCAGCCTCGACCTTCAATGCCGACATCGCTGGATCGGTGGTGTCGCACACGATGCGCACCGGAATGGTAAGGGGCTGGGCAGCCGCAATCGTTACCGCTGCAAGAGCAGGTATCCAGCCAAGTAACACGCGTAGGATCATGGAGCAAAGCTACAATCATGGAATGTTACGCAAGGGAAACACTGCCGTAACACTGGGCTGATGTACCGCCGATAGTTTCGAGTTCGTAGTCAAGGTTCTCTCCAACAGTACTCAGGATCATACGCGTGGTAGCAATGAAAGCTGTTTTCGCACGACAGCTGACACTCCTGATCTGTGCTCTGCTGACAGCTGGAACCGTCCAAGTGTGGGCGCAGTCTGGTTCGATCACGGGTACAGTGGTAAACAAGTCGAACGGTGAGCCCGTAGCAGGGGCAACCGTATCCGTGGTAGGCACCAAGAAAGGCGCCTATACGGACATGAAGGGATCGTTCACCGTGAAAGAAGTGCCGGCCGGCACTTACAGTGTGGGCATTCGTGCCATTGGATTCGCCCAGGTGACCGTAGCCAACGTCGATGTAAAGCCAGGCAAGAAGGCAAAGGTGAACGTGACGATGGAATCCGATGCCATCCTGAAAGACGAGGTTGTGGTAGAAGCAGCAGCAATCCGAGATAACGACGTTGCGCTTCTCCGTGACCGACAAAAGTCGGCAGCCGTGAGTGACGCTATCAGCTCCGAGGCGATCTCACGTGTCTCTGGCTCCAGCGTTGCAGATGTTGCCAGCAGGGTCACGGGTGTATCGGTGATGGACGGCAAGTACCTGTATGTACGAGGTCTTGGCGACCGGTACATGAACTTCCAGCTCAATGGTGCTCAGTTGGCCAGCTCCGATCCCGATCGCAACGACGTTTCGATGGACCAGTTCTCGTCGAGCTTCGTGGAAAGTATCGTCACAGCCAAGAGCTTCACACCAGATCAACCTGGTTCGTTCACTGGCGGTTCGGTAAATGTCAAGACAAAGGCCTTTCCTTCGGAGCGCAGTGTGAAAGCAGCCGTCCGTATGGGGTACAATACCATTGCGACGCTGTCGAACGACTTTACTCTCGCTTCGTCGTCGCCAACGGACTGGCTGGCAATGGATGACGGTCGTCGGGGCGTTCCAGAGTACGTGCGCTCGCTGAACGGCTCGATTCCATCGCTGGGAGAAGCGCGTACCAATCCCCAGGCTGCTGAAGAGTTAAACGCCGCTTCGAAGGCATTTGCATCTCCGATGGCGCCGTCCATCGGGCAAAGCGGCATGCCGGCACGCATCAATTTGTCCTACGCCGATGTGTTCGATCTCGGATCGGTTCCGTTTGGCGTGATTACCTCCGTCCAGTATAACCAAGACTTCGACGGCTACACGAACGGTCGATTCGCACAGTGGCAGCTCACGGGTAAAGCCGCCGAAAAAGAGAGTCTCGAGGCACAAGCGGATTTGGCCGACCGATCGGGAACAAGCACAACGTTCTGGAGTGCGATGTTCAACATCAATGCTAAGCCAGCTCCGAATCATCAGGTAGGATTTAACATCATCCATAATCAGCGCGGCGAGAATCTTGGACGATATCTCGTTGGCTCGCTCCCACGAGACTTGCCATCGGAATTCTCGTTCGAGACACGAACGCAACGCTACATCGAACGCGGAAACACCAGCGTCCAGCTAATGGGAGAAAGCCTGTTTCCAGGTTTGGGCAATGCCAAACTGGAGTGGACAGGATCGTATAACCGGTCTACGCAGGACGAACCAGATATCCGCTACTTCTCCAACGAGTTCGTTCCGGACGGCGACAGCAATCTGTACTACATCGACGCCGCGAACTACGCGCTCCCACAACACTTTTACCGCGACATGGTGGAGGACCTGTACTGGTTCGACGCCCACGTCAAGGTTCCCTTTACCTCGTGGACTGGAACAGAGGCGAGCTTCAAGGTTGGTGGTGCCTACAACACCAAGCAGCGCGCATTTCGCGAGCAACGCTATGAGTTTCGCCAGCAACAGACCGAGTACAAAGGTGATCCAACGTCATTCTTCGCAGAGAGCAACCTAGGCATCATCGGCACCAGCGGATCGCGACCCGTCTTCGGCAACTACATCGTAGACGTTACGCAGGCCGTGAACAACTATGATGGTGTTCAGAACATTGCTGCCGGATTCGCGATGGTAGAGCTGCCCGTAACTACACAGCTACGTGTAATCACGGGCGTCCGACTCGAGACAACAGATCTAACCGTAACCAGTCAGGACTCCAGCTCACAACAAGGAAGAGTGGATGAACTCAACATCCTGCCCTCGTTTGCAGCTGTGTACGCGCTTACCGAGCGCCAAAACATCCGGGTGTCGTACGGTCGCACACTGGCTCGACCAACCTTCCGCGAGCTGGCCCCATTCTCGTCATTCGACTTCGTTGGTGGATTCATTCTGAACGGCAATCCCAGTCTGAAGCAGACCAACGTTGACAACTACGACTTCCGTTGGGAGTGGTTCATGCGCCCAACCGACATCGTGGCTGTGAGCGCGTTCTACAAGTTCTTCACCAATCCGATCGAGAACGCCATCGTTTCAAACAACAACCAACTCCAATTCCAAAACGTACCCGAAGCTGTTGTGTACGGTATGGAGTTCGAGGCACGGTCGGCACTAGACTTCATCAGCGAATCCCTGCGTGGCTTATACATCGGTGGAAATCTTACGCTGACAGCCTCGCAGGTAGACATTCCGGCCAAGGAGCTGGCGGTGATCCAGGAGCTCTTCGGCGCCGACGCACCTACAACGCGCCAACTGCAGGGTCAGTCTCCATACCTGCTGAACGTTCAGCTCGGCTACGTCGATTACGAAAACGGTACCGATATCAACCTGACGTACAACGTGTTTGGTGATCGACTCTCCCGCGTTGCCTTGGGTGGTACGCCGAACGTATTCGAGGCTGCACGAGCTCGCGTTGACGTTGTGGCTTCGCAAAAGCTATTCGGAAATCTCTCAGTGCGCGTCCAGGCACTGAACCTCTTGAATCCACCGGTGCGTGAGTACCACGAGTTCAAGGGTGTCCAGTACGACATGGTCCGCTTCATCCAAGGTCAGACGTTCACGTTTGGCGTGAGCTACAGTCTCTAATCGAAGAAAACTCAGATACACTTTCCCACAACGGAGGTACGCATGAACGTACGATTCTCAATTGGTCTTCTGCTTGTGCTCATTGCAGCAACGTCGCTGCGTGCACAGGAGATTGTCACGATTACTGATGCCGACATTCAGGCAGGACAGAATGTGATATTCACAAACGACAAGGTCTATCTGCTGGATGGATTCGTCTTTGTGGATTCTACCGCAACGCTCACGATTCAAGCAGGAACGGTCATCAAGGGTAAGCCAGGCGAAGGCGCCGATGCCTCGGCATTGATTGTTGCACGTGGTGGCAAGATCTTCGCCAACGGTACGAAGGATCAGCCGATCATCTTCACGGCGGAAGCTGATGATGTTGCAAACCCAACGGACCTCACAGCTGACGATCGTGGTTTGTGGGGTGGTCTGATCATCCTCGGTAACGCTGGCCTGAATGTAGCTGGTGGTACGGAGAACATCGAAGGTATTCCGGTAACCGAGCCACGTGGTATCTACGGTGGCACAGACGACGACGACAATTCCGGCGTACTGCGCTATGTCTCGATCCGTCATGGTGGTTCGAACATCGGTGCAAACAACGAAATCAATGGCGTCACGTTCGGTGGCGTAGGTCGTGGCACCTATGTAGATCACGTTGAAGTGTTTGCCAACCAGGACGACGGTTTCGAGTGGTTTGGTGGTACAGTGGACTGTACGCACCTGATCTCTGCCTTCAACGGAGATGACGCCTTCGACTGGGACGAAGGATACCGTGGTCGTGGTCAGTTCTGGTTCGTGATCCAAGATGCTGCTGTAGGGGGCTCTGCCTTCGAGTGTGACGGCGGTACTACGCCAGAGGACGGTACGCCATATGCCACGCCAACGATCTACAACCTTACGATCATCGGCTCGGGTGCCGATGGTGCGAATGCGAAGAATACGCCATTGATCAACCTGCGTGACAACTCCGGTGGCTTCTTCTACAACTCCATCATTACCGACGGTCGTGGGTATGCCATCCAGGTCGAGGACCTTGCCTCGGGCGAGGACTCACGCTCGCGCCTTGAGAATGGCGACATGGCCTTCACGAACAACATCTGGTTCTCGTTCACCAATGGAATTGCTGATGCAAGCACGCAGCAGTTCCTGCTCGACTACCTCACAACGGGTGCGAATGCCAATGCCGTGGTCGATCCAATGTTTGCCTCTGTGAGCCGTGCCACGGACGCCAAGTTGGACCCACGCGTGAAAGCAGGCTCCCCGGCATTTGAGAACCTTGCTACCTACCCAGACGAGTTCTTTAGCACGGTGAACTACAAAGGCGCATTTGATGCGAACAACAACTGGGCGAAAGAATGGACGGCGATTGAGGAGCAGGGCTACCTCGCGAGCGATCCAGAAAACATCGTAAACGTGACCGACGGCGATATTGCTCCGGGTCAGAACGTTGTCTGGACCAGCAACAACACATACGTCCTGGATGGTTTTGTCTTTGTTGATGATGCTGCAACGTTGACCATCGAGGCAGGAACCGTAATCAAGGGCAAGCCAGGAGAAGGTGCCAACGCATCGGCACTGATCGTTGCCCGTGGTGGCAAGATCTACGCGAACGGAACACAGCAGCGCCCAATCATCTTCACGGCTCTTGCTGATGATGTGAATGATCCCAACGACCTAACGCAGGAAGATCGTGGTCTGTGGGGCGGACTGATCATTCTTGGAAACGCACGCTTGAACGTTGCTGGTGGCATCGAGAACATCGAAGGCATTCCAGTGACCGAGCCTCGCGGACAGTACGGCGGTACGAACGATGCCGATGACTCCGGTGTGCTCACGTATCTATCTGTGCGTCATGGTGGTTCGAACATCGGTGCGAACAACGAAATCAACGGTGTGACGTTCGGTGGCGTTGGTAACGGAACGGTTGTTGAGCACATCGAGGTGTTCGCCAACTCCGATGACGGCTTTGAGTGGTTCGGTGGCACGGTCAACACGAAGTATCTCGTATCTGCATTCAACGGCGATGACGCATTCGACTGGGACGAAGGTTTCCGTGGCAAGGGTCAGTTCTGGCTTGTTCTCCAGAGCGCTACTACCGGTGGTTCTGCCTTCGAGTGCGATGGTGGTACAACACCGGAAGATGGCACGCCATATGCGATTCCAGTTCTGTCGAACCTTACCGTTATTGGCTCAGGTGCTGAAGGAACCAATGCTAAGAACACGCCGCTTCTTAACCTGCGCGACAACTCTGGTGGTAAGTTCTACAACTCGATCATCATGGATGGTCGTGGCTATGCCATTCAGGTAGAAGACCTGGCGTCGGGCGAAGACTCCCGTGCTCGCCTCGAGGCTGGCGACATGGCCTTCCAGAACAACATCTGGTTCTCATTTACGAGCGGCATCGCTGATGCCAGCAAGCAGCAGTTCTTGCTGGACTACCTTACAGCAGCAGCCAATGTGAACGAGGTTGTAGATCCAATGTTGACGAGTATTTCGCGCACCGAAGATCGTGCATTCGACCCGCGTCCGACGTCGGGTTCACCTGCCTTCAGCAATGTGAAGGATCTTGGTGATGCCTTCTTCACGCCAACGACCTATCGCGGTGCATTCAACAATGGTGCCGGTAGCAACTGGTTGCAGGACTGGACCTTCATCTGGGATGCTGGTGTGGTAACAAGCGTCGAGGAAGAGGGCGTTGCTGGTGCCAGCACAGGTGCTGTCGTGTATCCTAACCCTGTAGCATCGACGGCTACCCTGCGCTACTCGGTGGAGTCCTCTGGAGCCGTAACGGTGCGCGTGGTAAACGCAGCGGGCAGCACGGTGATGACGGTTGCTTCCGGAGTTACGGTACCAGCCGGCACGGTGGAGTTCAGCATTCCAACGTCGGAGCTGTCATCCGGCGTGTACATGGTGGTTGTTGCCGGAATGAACGGTACAACGTCTGTACCGATGATGATCGTGCGCTAACCGACAGCCGGACACGACGACCTACCGCGACAATCTACCACGCGAGGGTGGTTCCTACGGGAGCTGCCCTCGTGTGCGTTTATGGACTAATTTCGACGCCATGGCTCCATCTGTATCCAATCGTATCGCGGCCATCGACGTAGGGACCAACTCGTTTCACATGGTGATTGCTACTGTGAGTGCGCGCGGATCATTGCGCATCCACCACCGGAACAAGGAACTGGTACGTTTGGGCATGGCAGCCGGCGACATCAAGAAGCTGTCGCCCGAGGCCATTCAGCGGGGGGTGAAAACACTCAAGCGGTTCAAAGCCGAAGCGGAACAACACAGCGCCCAGATCCGAGCCGTTGCTACCAGCGCTGTGCGCGAGGCCGTCAACCGCGAAGAGTTTGTGGATCGCGTGTTCAAGGCCACGGGCATCGAGGTAGAAGTAGTCAGCGGCATTGAAGAAGGGCGTCTGATCTACGTCGGTGCTATGCATGCCCTACCCATCATCACGAAGCGAGCCCTCGTGATCGATATCGGTGGTGGAAGTACGGAAACCGTGATTGGGCACAACGGCACGGCCGATGTGATTCACTCCGCAAAGTTGGGCCACCTGCGCGTGATGAAGGGATTCTTTCCGGAGGGAAAGGCAACAGCAGCCAGTCTGGAAGCATGCCGGACCGCCATCCGCGGTGACTGGTCGCCGGTACTGCAAGATCTTGTTCAGCATGGCTACGAAGAGTTCGTTGGGAGCTCCGGAACCGTGTTGACGATTGCAGCTATGACGCTGGCACGACTGCATAAGCGTATTCCTGAATCGTTGAACGGACTCAAGCTCCTGCGCTCGGATGTGATGGACACGATTGCGACGATCTGCGACGCTCGGACCGTTGAGCAGCGTATGCAGCTACCGGGCATCGACGTGCGCCGCGCCGACGTGATCCTGGGTGGAGCTCTGCTGCTGGAAGCTGCCCTTGTGGGTCTAGATGTCCAGCAGATGACCATCTCCAACTATGCCCTGCGCGAGGGCATCGTTTTTGATACAGCGCGGAAGCAGCGCGACATCAACGAGTACCATCACCTGGCAACGCTGCGCTATCAGAGTGTGCACCATCTCTGCGACGTGTACCGTGTGCGCCGAGCACATGCTGAGCACGTGAAAATGTTGGCTCTGTCGCTGTTTGACTCGTTACGCCCCCTACATCCCTTTGGAGATAAGGAGCGCGAGGCTCTCGAGGCCGCAGCACTGCTGCACGACATCGGCTTTCACATTGCTGCCGATCAGCACCACAAACACAGCGAGTACATCATTCGGCATAGTGCCATGCCCGGTTTCACCAATGATGAAACAGAGCTGATTGCATCGGTGGCTCGATACCACCGTAAGAGCTTTCCGAAGAAAAAGCACGAGATCTTCGGCAGGCTCCATCCCGATGAGCAGCGGGTGGTACGCACGCTGGCGTCGATTCTACGCATCGCCGAGGGGTTAGACCGCCGTGGCCAGCAGCTGATTCGATCGGTAGCCGTCCAGGTATCAAAGGAGCGGATCGACATTACTGTCCATGCTCCGGGACCATCGCCGGATATCGAGTTGTGGGGAGCGGAGCGCCGTAAGGGGCTGATGGCACAGGTGTTCGGACGCGAGGTGCGGTTCCTGGGTCATGCGGTGGCTTGATTGTGATCATGATCGTGATCAGGATCACGATCTACACTCACTAAAGCCACCACGGGATCGTCAATCGTGGCTGTTTCCCTACTGACGTTTTTCTGACTTGAAAGGATCCTACAATGCAAAAGCGACCAATCGTCACGGCTGTGTCCTTGATCGGCATTGGCATCGTGTTCGGCATGGTTCTACTGACGTCGTGGACCGACAATGCCTTTGATCGTGCCAATGCTGCTGTTTCCGACTTGGGCGCAACGGGTGCTCCGGTGCAGGCGCCGGCCATGCTGAAAGCTCTGAACGACCAGTTTGCTGCTGTCTCCGAGGCCGTGACGGCCTCCGTGGTGTCGATTGAGGTTCGAACGGAAGCGAAGGGTGGTAGGATGGCGATTCCGCGGGACTTCTTCCGATTCTTCGGCCCCGACGGTGGGGAAGAGGAGTTCGAGATGCCGGAAGGTCGGGGTGCCGGCTCGGGAGTGATCATCACCACCGATGGCTACATCGTGACTAACAACCACGTGGTGGAAGATGCCAAGAAGGACGGTATTACGGTAACCACCAGCGACAAGAAGGAGTACAAGGCTACCCTTGTCGGCCGTGACCCAACCACTGACGTAGCCGTACTGAAGATCGAAGGCACGTTTGCACCAGCTCACTTTGAGCAACGTGAGAACATTCGCGTGGGTGAGTGGGTGATTGCCGTTGGTAACCCGTTGGGACTGCGCTCCACCATCACGGCCGGTATCATCTCGGCCATGGGTCGAGGTATCGGAATCATCGGTAGTAACGCGCGCACTCGTCAGGAGGCCAGCTTTGCCATCGAGAACTTCATCCAGACGGATGCAGCCATCAACCCAGGGAACTCTGGAGGGGGCTTGTTTAACCTGAACGGCTCGCTCGTGGGAATCAACACCGCGATCGCTTCCCAGACAGGCACCTACAACGGATACGGCTTTGCAATTCCGATCGACATGGTCAAGAGCGTAGCGATGGATCTCATGGACGATGGTGAAGTCCAGCGCGGATACATCGGCGTACAGATCAAGTCCGTGGACGAGACAACGGCCAAGGCCGTTAATCTGGACGACGTGCGCGGTGTGCAGGTTGTAACTGTTCTGGAAAAGGGTGCCGCCGAAGCTGCCGGTGTAGAAGAAGGCGACGTGATTCTCCAGGTAGATGGCAAGGACGTGAACACGTCCAACGATTTGCAAAACGAGATTGTCCTGCATCGTGCTGGTGACAAAGTCGTGCTGTCGATCTGGCGTGATGGTCGGAAGATCTCGAAGACCGTCCGGTTGAAGTCGCGCACGAATGATGACTCATTTGCCGATGCCGATACTGGAGGTGACGACGGCCAGGCTCTGAAGGGTGGATCCTCGGCGTCGTTCACCAACCTGGGCTTCTCGGTGAAAGCCATGACCGACGAGGATCAGAAGGAGTTCAAGACGAAGACGGGTGTACTCGTGTCCAGTGTGGAATCTCGTGGCGCCGCAGCACAACGGGGTTTACGCACGAGTACAGTGATTCTGAAAGCCGACCGGACCAACATCACATCGCCGTCGGATCTCAAGAGCGTGCTGTCCAAGAAGAAGGTTGGTGATGCGGTGCTCTTCGTGGTCAAGAGCAAGGACGGCAACAAGATGGCCATCACCGTTGAAGTACCGAAAGAGAACTCGTAAGTTTCCCTATGCGTATTCTGCTCATGACAACGATGGCTGCTATGACGATGGCAGCCATCACTGTTTCCGCTCAGCCGGCTGCCTCGTCAGTTCATCCTGCGTGGAGCGTTGGCCCACAGGTTGGGTACACGGTAGCACTGTCTACTCCTGCCCAGGTGTCCCAGAGTGGAGCCCCCTCCCGTTTCACACTTGGAGCACTGGTAACGAGAACGATCTCCGAAAAGATGCAGTTGCGCTTCGCCGCCACGTACCGATCAGAGAGTGGCAGCTTTGCAACGCCGGTCACGTCTGCCGGGACTGTTTCGTCCGAAGGTACATCGAACCGATCGTGGCTTGATGTTGTCGATCCCACAACCGGCGGGCCGGCCATCGGTTCGACCGTGTCCACCTCGGCTGCCGAAGTCATGGCCTCGATTGTCCTGCCCGTTGCAGATCTGGATACGTCCGGAGCACGCTTTCACATCAGTGTTTCCGTGCTGGCCGATCTTCTCCTGTCGGGCTCACAGCAGGACGACTACTCCGATGTGCCGAATCACAAAGGTCCGGACCTGCGGACCTTTGAGTACTCCACTCACATGGGGGCTGGAGCGGCCATTGGCGTGGGACTCGTTCTGCCGGTTGCGGACGCCACAGAATTACTCATCGACGCACAGTACGTGTTCCGGGAACCTCGCGAGATTCGCGTCTCGGAGCAGGGTGTTGAACTTCCCGATGCCGTGAATGTGAGCTGGCTGGTTGGTAGGGGGCTGCGGTTGTCGGCAGCTGTGACCTTCGACCTCTAAAGCGCAGTCTTCAGATTTCGACGTTACCACCTACTTCCAGCACTCTCTTGAACGGAATGCCGAAGTACTTAACGGGTGTGCGCGAGTTGCGATGGAGAAACTTAAAGATGTGTTTTCTCCACATGGCCATGCCACCAGGGTCCTGAATCGAGATGGTTTCGTGACCTAGCACAAAGGTTGTGTCGGTGACGTCGATCGGTAATCCCTCTTCGGGCAGCAGCAGGATGTCGGCATGGAGGTCGAGCTGATCCATGAAGCCATAGCGCACGACCACCGTCCAGAATCCTTGCGGATACTCGTTGATCGTGATGCGACCCTCAGCACTCTTGTTGACACGGGCAACGGTTTCGGTAACGACACTCAGCACAATGATGTTCTCGTGGCGACTACGGTTGTAGCGCACGTTCGAGACCAACGATGGGGGCGCAATCCCTTGATACCCCGACATGTAGATCGCCGTGCCTGGAACGGTAGGATAGATTTCGCTGTAGGTCACGAATTCCTCGATCTTCATCGTGCGTCGCTTGATGGCACTTCCCAGCAGCGATCGTCCCTTGCGCCACGTGAGGAAGATGATCAGAATGGCACCGGCAAGAGCAAGGGGAACCCAGCCCCCATCCGGAATCTTGACGGCGTTGGCAGCCCAGAAGGATGCGTCAACGGCCAAAAACGACAGCGTCGCCAGCAGCGATAGCGCAACAGACCACTTGGCAATCTGACGCATGGCGTGCCATGCAATGAGGCTGGTAATCACCATCGTGGTCGAGACGGCAATGCCGTACATGGCGGCGAGGTTGCTGGACGTTTTAAAGTTTAGCACCAAGAACACCGTTACCACAAAAAGCGCCCAGTTGATAAACGGAATGTAGATCTGACCCCGTTCGGTATGGGACGTATGGAGCACCTTCAGACGTGGAAGGTTGCCCAGCTGTAGGGCCTGCCACGTGAGTGAAAAGGCCCCACTAATCACGGCCTGCGAGGCAATCACCGTAGCAAAGGTGGAGATGATCACCAGCGGAATCACGCCCCATGACGGGACGAGATGGAAGAAGGGATTGGCCACCACGGCCGCATCGGCACCCTCGCGCATGAGGAGGGCTCCCTGGCCGAAGTAGTTCAGGAGCAGAGCAGGAAACACCAGCATGAACCAGCCATTACGGATCGGCTTGGGTCCGAAGTGTCCCATGTCGGCGTAGACGGTTTCGCCACCGGTCACCACGAGGAAGACCGAACCCAACACCAAGGCCCCCTGCAGTCCATGATGGGCGAAGTAGTCAATAGCGTACATCGGGTTGATGGCCAAGAGCACATCAGGGGTCTGCGCAATCGAGATCGCGCCCAACGTCCCCATGAGTCCAAACCAAAACATCGTGAACGGACCGAAGATCTTGCCAACGCTACCGGTACCTCGCGACTGGATCGCAAACAGACCCAGCAGGATGGCGATCGTCAGTGGAATGATGTAGGTGGACATGTCCGGCGAGAACACGGTCAGGCCCTCTACGGCTGAGAGAACCGAGATGGCAGGAGTGATCACGCCGTCACCGTAGAGCAGCGACGCACCAAACAGACCCAGTACTGTGACAGCCAGTAGTGCCTTGCGATTTCGAACGAAGGGTGATACGAGTTCCATGAGGGCCATCTCGCCACCCTCGCCTTTGTTATCAAAGCGCATGATCACCGTGAGGTACTTCACGGACACCACGAGGGTAAGAGCCCAGAAGATGAGCGACAAAATGCCGTACACCTCACGCATGCCGGTTTCCAGGCCATAGTGCTCGGAGAAACACTCCTTGATGGCATAGAGGGGGCTGGTACCAATGTCTCCGTACACCACGCCAATGGCGGCTACGGTAAGTAATCCAATCCGGGACCGATGTTGGTGATCGTCGGTGTTGGTCATGTTAGCTGAAGGCCTGGAATCCCGTAATGTCCTGACCAAGAATCAGCGTGTGCATCTCATGCGTACCCTCGTAGGTCTTTACAGACTCAAGGTTGTTGGCATGGCGCATGATCGGGTACTCGTCCAAGATGCCGTTGGCACCATGGATTTCGCGAGCCATGCGAGCAATGTTGAGAGCTACCTCGCAGTTGTTGCGCTTCGCCATCGACACCTGTTGCGGGCGCAGGTTGCCAGCGTCCTTGATCTTGCCAAGGCGCCAGTTCATCAGTTGCCCCTTGGTGATCTCGGTGATCATGTAGGCCAGTTTGTCCTGAATGAGCTGTCGTGCTGCAATCGGCGCACCGAAGGTGGAGCGCGTCTTTGCGTAATTCAGAGAAGCGTCATAGGTAGCCATGGCCGAACCGATGACACCCCAGGCGATACCGTACCGTGCCTGGGTGAGGCACGACAGTGGGCCGCGCAGACCCTCCACACCGGGCAGGATATTCTCTTCCGGCAGTTCCACATCCTGGAAGACGAGCTCAGAGGTGACCGATGCGCGCAAAGAGTGCTTGCCCTTCATCTCAGGGGCTGTGAAGCCTTTCATACCCTTCTCAACAAGGAAGCCGCGAACAACGCCGTCCAACTTGGCCCAAACCACGGCAACGTCAGCTAGGGTGCCGTTGGTGATCCACATCTTGGCGCCATTCAGCAGGAAGCCTCCGTCGATGCGCTTGGCAGTGGTGACCATGCCTGCCGGATTCGAACCGTAGTCCGGCTCGGTAAGGCCAAAGCATCCGATAGCCTCACCCTTGGCCAGACGAGGGAGCCACTTGCGCTTCTGCTCTTCCGATCCGTAGGCGTTGATCGGATACATCACCAGCGAGCTCTGTACAGAGGCAAAGGAGCGAACGCCAGAGTCGCCGCGCTCAAGCTCCTGCATGGCCAGGCCATAGCAGATGTTGTTCAGGCCAGCACAACCGTATTCCTGCGGCAGGGTAATGCCGAACAGTCCTAACTCGCCAATCTTGGCAACGAGGTCCATTGGGAACGTACCCTCACGGGCGTGGCGCTCAATGATGGGGAGAACCTCAGCGTCCACGAAATCGGAAACCGTTTGACGGACGAGGCGCTCCTCTTCGGAGAGTAGTTCGTCCAAGGCGTAGTAGTCGGGGTGTTGGAAGCTCATGTCGTTGAATGCTAATCGGCTGTGTGGTGGGATGTCGTACGTTACGGGAGATTCAAAACTACCAAAAAGAGCTTGGAGATCCGGACGTTCATGTGGAAAAATCGCGTATATTTGGAGTCACAGTAGAGGATGGGCTCAAATACTCCCCATTTTTGCGTCCCATTTTTTGTTGGACCTGCCGGAGGTCGATCGAACGTGTCCCTAGTTGTTCCGCCGCATGTTCGTGCGGAGATCGAGCAAGCTTGCATAGCTGCAGGGGTCACGCTAATCGATCTCGTGGTACGAGGTCAGCATCGACAGCTCAAGCTCGATGTGGTGATAGATGCCATTGATGGCATTACCCACGAGCACTGTCGATCGGTCAGTCGAAACATCGACGAGCGCGTCGATGAGAAACTGAGCGAGGATGAGTTCGTCGACCGCCTACGGTCGATTGACGTGTCTTCCCCTGGTGCCGATACTCCGGTTGCGTTCCTGTGGCAATTGAAAAAACATGGTGGGCGCACGGTACAGGTGGAAACAACGGACGGCACAGTGATCCAGGGATCACTCATGGACGTCACCGATGAACACCTCATCGTACAACCCTCCGAACAGAAGAAGAACAGGAACCAGTCGGTGCCGCCGGTCACGATTCCCCAGGAACACGTGAAAAGCGCTCGAGTGGTGATATCGTTTCATTAACGGCTCGCCTTGGCGAGCATTCGAGCTACCGAACTATGGCACGCCGCAAGGTTACCAAGCAGGTCGATAACAAGAAGCTGATCATCGATGCATTTGCAGAGATGGCTCGGGAAAAAAGTATCGATCGCGATTTGCTGCAGGGCATCGTAGAAGAGACCCTCAAGATGATGGTGCGCAAGAAGTACGGCGAAGAGTCGAACTTCGACTGCATCGTCAACATGGACAAGGGCGACATCGAGATCTACCTGATGAAAGATGTTGTCGAGGAAATCGAGCATCCGGACACGCAGATCACTCCCCAACAGGTGCTGGAGCAAACCGGCGAAGAGATGGAAGTTGGGGACGAGTACATCGAAGAGATCACCCTTGAGAACATCTCCGACTCGTTCGGACGTCGATTGGTTGCTCAAGCCATTCAGAATCTGAATCAACGCATTCGCGACGTAGAGAAAGACAACATCTACGAAGAGTACAGCACCAAGGTTGGCGAGGTGGTGATCGGCGAAGTCTACCAGGTTCGACCAAACAACATCCTGGTGATGCATGGCAAGGTGGAAATGCGCCTGCCTCGTGAAGAGCAGATCCCCTCGGAGCGTCTCAAGAAGAGCAGCCAGGTGAAGGCGATTCTCAAGGAAGTACGTCGCACCGGAGGTGCCTCAGGACTACCAGACCTCATTCTATCTCGTTCGGACGAGAGCTTCATGGCTCGCTTGTTCGAACAGGAGATTCCAGAGATCTACGACGGCATCATCGAGATCCGGTCGATTGCACGCGAGCCAGGCGAGCGTGCAAAGGTTGCTGTAACGTCCTTCGACGAACGCGTCGACCCCGTGGGCGCTTGCGTTGGTATGAAGGGCATTCGCATTCATGCCATCGTGCGCGAACTCAACAACGAAAACATCGACATCATCGAGTACACCGACGATCCTCGTCTGTTCATCGCCCGGGCACTTTCACCTGCGAAGGTACGCGACGTGGCGATCGACATGGATGCTCGTCAAGCAACCGTGATCGTCCCAGATGATCAGGTATCACTGGCAATTGGCCGGAATGGCGTCAACGTGCGGCTTGCTTCGAAGCTTACGGGCTTCTCGCTGTCGCTTGTCAAGGAAGGTGCCGAGGACATCGAACTGATTGAGTTTAAGTCTGAAATCGGTCAAGAGCTTTACGATGCACTCATCGCCGCTGGAATCGACACGGCCCGTGAATTCCTCGAAGCCGAACCAGCAGCACTGCTGGAGCTGACGTCGAAGGAGAAGATCATTGCCCTGCGGACGATCATGGTAGAAGAGTTCGACGAGCGGGAGGACCAGCACTGGCTCGCGGCACTAGAAGATGCCGTGGCAGGGGGCTCTGAAGCAACCGATGCGCTGGCTGAGGAGATTCAAGCGGAGTTTGATGCTTCGGTTGTCGACGTGTCCTCCGATGGCGACAACGATGGCGACAACGATGGCGACGAAGATGTTGACAACGACGCTACCCAAGCTGACGGCTCGGACACGGACGGTCAAAACTGACGGACAAGAGGACTAATCTAGGATTGTATGGCAGACCAAGGCACCAAACTGTTCAAAATCGCGAGCCAGATCAACATTGGACGCGACGCGATCGTGGAGTATCTGGTATCGAAGGGTTTCGATATCACCAACAAAGCCACATCCGTCCTTACCGATGAGATGGTTGATGTGGTGATCGAAAAGTTCGCGAAAGAACTAAAGGTCGCCGAAAAGCAGCGTGAAAAGGTGAAACGCCAAGCTGCTGTTCGTAAGAATATCATTGAGTCGGGAGCAGCTGTAACGCTGTCGGACGACGACGGTCACGGCCATGATGCCCCTGCGGAAGTGCAACCTCCCGCTGTGGAAGTGTCCGCTCCTGTAGAAGTGGTGGCTGCTCCGGCGCCCGAGCCGGTGCATGTACCGGAGGTGGCTCCCGTACCCGAGCCGACTCCTGTTCCGGAACCTCAGCAGGTGATCGAGGCCGCCGTACCAACGCCGGATCCCGAACCAGCCGTTGTTGCGGGTCCGAATGTCGGAGAGGTGATCGACCTGAGTGCAGTGGGTAAGCCCCCTGCACCGGAACCTGTACCGGAACCAGTACCGGAGCCAGCCCCTGCACCAACGGTAACGGAGTCCGCTGAGCCAGTGGCATCGACGGACGAGGCTGAGACCGACGAAAAGAAAAAACGCAAGCGGAAGGGCGTGATCGAGGTTGAGCTACAACCCGGTACATCGCCGAAGTTGCGGGGCCTGACCGTTCTTGGCAAGATTGACGTGTCCAAGACGGACGACCGCAACAAGCGACCACGCAAGAAAGAAGGCCCAGCCCGCGATTCTGGTAAGGCCACCATTGGTGATGCCGTGCGAAAGAGCACAACGCCAGGTGTGTCTACCGACCCTGCGCAGGGTCCACGTGGCAGGGTGCGTCCGGCTGCTGCCCCAGCATCCAGCACTGCTAATGCCGACCGCAACAAGAAGCGCCGTACCAAGGGTGGCAAAGAACAGTTCACAGCTACTGATGTCTCTCGCGCTATCCGCCGGACACTCTCCGGAATGGAAGATCGCGGACCCAGTGGTGGTCGTGCAAAGATTCGTCAGCGGAAGCGTGCCGAGCGCGAAGAACGCGAAGCCATCCGCCAGGAGGAGCAGGCACGCGAATCCACCCTGCTTCGCTTGTCGGAGTTTGTGACCACGGCCGACCTTGCCAATCTGATGGGTGTAACGGCGGCCGACATTATCATGAAGTGTATGGGGCTTGGATTGATGGTATCCATCAATCAGCGCCTCGACAAAGAAACCATCGAGTTGATTGCCTCCGACTACGGCTTCGAAGTGGAGTTCCTCGACGAGCAGGCCGAACAGGAGTTTGAAGACGACGTCGATGCGGAAGAGGATCTGCAGCCGCGGTCGCCAATCGTGACCATCATGGGTCACGTTGACCACGGCAAAACATCATTGCTGGACTACATCCGCAACGCCAATGTGGTGGCTGGCGAAGCTGGTGGCATTACACAACACATCGGTGCCTACCAAGTGGCCGTGCCGGATGGTCGACACATCACTTTTCTTGACACACCGGGTCACGAGGCCTTTACAGCCATGCGTGCTCGTGGTGCTCAGGTAACGGACATCGTGGTGCTGGTAGTCGCCGCCGACGACTCCGTGATGCCACAAACCATTGAGGCAATCTCGCATGCTCAGGCTGCGAACGTGCCAATTGTTGTGGCGATCAACAAGATCGACCGTCCAGACGCCAACCCCGACAAGATCAAGCAGCAGCTCTCGGAGCACAATGTGTTGATCGAGGAGTGGGGTGGTAAAACACAGTGCGTGGAGCTCTCTGCTAAGCAAGGCTTAAACGTAGACACGCTGCTAGAGAAGATCCTACTCGAAGCCGACCTCCTCAATCTGACAGCTAATCCCGACCGTACCGCCCGTGGCGTGGTGATTGAAGCCCACGTAGACAAGGGGCGTGGAAACGTCGTGACCGTGATTGTCGAAAAGGGTACGCTCAACGTAGGTGACATCTTCGTCTGCGGTCAGTTTGCTGGACGCGTCCGTGCTATGACCGATGAGCGCGGCAACAAAGTAGAAACAGCTGGACCGTCTACGCCGGTGCAGGTGACCGGATTTGACGGTCTACCGAATGCCGGTGACGCACTGATCGAAATGGAGTCCGATGCCGAAGCACGTGAGGTTGCAACACGCCGACAGCAGCTCCGCCGTGAGCAGCAGTTCCGCGGTATGCGCCACCTTACGCTGGACGACATCTCTGCTCAGATTCAGCAGGGTGGCGTCAAGGAGCTTCGCCTGATTGTGAAGGCAGACGTAAGTGGCTCGCTGGAAGCACTGTCGGACTCGCTGTTGAAGCTGTCAACGAAGGAAGTACAGGTACGGATCATCTTCCGCGCCGTGGGTGCCGTCACCGAGAGCGACGTCATGTTGGCGTCAGCGTCGGATGCCATCATCGTGGGCTTCCAGGTGAACGTTCCCACCGCTGTGCGGAAACTGGCTGAAACGGAATCTGTTGATGTACGCCTGTACTCGATCATCTACGACTGTATCAACGAAGTGCAGCTGGCTCTTGAAGGCTTGCTTACTCCCGACATCAAGGAAGAGATCGTGGCTACCGTGGAGGTACGTGCCATCTTCAAGATCAGCAAGCTGGGTACGATTGCCGGATGTTACGTCCAGAATGGAAAGATCAACCGCAACGACAGGGTTCGCATTCTCCGTGATGGATTCGAGATCTACAAGGGAACACTGGCATCGTTGAAGCGCGTCAAGGACGACGTGCGCGAGGTAGATGCAGGCTATGAGTGCGGTATCGGTGTGAACGGCTTCAACGACATTGAAGAAGGCGACATCATCGAGGCCTACAAAACAATTGAAATCAAACGAACGCTTTCGTAAGCGGTAAACGTGTCGATACGTACTGAACGAGTTGCTAGCGAAATCCAGAAAGCACTGGCAAGCCCCTTACAGAGGATTGCGGAGGAAGTGTCTGCCGGATTTATCACCGTCACGGAGGTGCGCATGTCGCCAGATCTGCAGATCGCGCGCGTGTACCTGAGCGTGTATGGTGGGCGTGCAACCTCTGTGGACGTGCTGGAGTACATCGATCGTGAGCATGCTGGTCGGCTGCGTCACACGTTGGGTAAGCTGGTGCGACTGCGATACGTGCCCCAGCTTCAGTTCTTTATCGACGACTCGTTGGATCGGGCCGAGAGGATTCACTCCATCTTGGACCGTGTAGCGCCAAAGCATGACGATGCCGACTGATCTTCCGGTTCTTACGCCGCAGATGATTCATTCGGCTCGTGACGTGGAGGCATGGTTAGCAGCTGCCGCTGACACCGGTGCTGTTGCGCTCATTGACAAGGAAGAAGACTGGACCTCCTTCGATGTTGTCGCAAAGCTGCGGTCGGCAACACGTATCCGCAGAATCGGCCATGCTGGGACATTAGACCCACTGGCGACAGGTCTGCTGATTGTGTGTGTTGGTCGCGCAACCAAGCGCGTCGAAGAGTTTCAGGACGAAGAGAAAACGTATCAGGTAACGATTCGCTTAGGAGCGACCACCGAAACGGATGATCGCGGAAGTAGCGAGAGGATCGTGGAAGGGGCTCAGCCGGTAGCAGAGGATCGTGTGATCGAGGCCCTGCAACGGTTTGTAGGTACGATCGAACAGGTTCCGCCCACGTATGCTGCGATCAAACATCAAGGTAGGCCTCAGTACGATCTGGCTCGTAAGGGAGCCAGTTTTACTCCACGGCCACGGATCGTGACGATTCATGCCATTGATCACATCCAGTATGCCTGGCCGGACATACACTGCACCGTGCACTGTTCCAAGGGGACCTACATTCGGTCATTGGCTCGTGATGTAGGGGAGATTTTGGGCGTTGGCGGCTACGTTCACCAACTGCGACGCACCCTGTCTGGATCGTTTCGTGTGGAAGAGGCAGTACCAGTTCAGATGGCAGCTGAGGCGTTATGCAGATCGTAAGACGTAGCAGCAGAGATGACAGCCATCCGATACCGTTCAACGCGAACAGCGTTGTAACAGTAGGTACCTTCGATGGCGTTCACTGCGGCCATCAGGAAATCATTCGCCGGATGAAGGATGTTGCCCAGCAGACGGACTCCAGAGTGGTGGTGGTCACATTCGACCCGCACCCGCAGATTGTCCTTCACAAGGCCGGGAAGCCACCGGTGCGGTTGCTTTCCACGATCAACGAACGCTGTGCTGAGTTTGAGCGGTTAGGTGTGGATCTCGTGGTAGTGATCCCGTTCACCACGGACTTTGCCCAGCTCTCAGCCGAAGACTTCGTGACCCAGGTGATCGTGCAGGACATTGGAGTGCGGCACTTCGCGATTGGATACGACCACAAGTTCGGCAAGGATCGTCATGGCGACGAGGCACTGTTGCAGAAGCTTGGCCCGATGCACGGTTTCACGGTAGAATGGATTGAACCACTGGCCTGCGACAGCGTTGTGGTAAGCAGCACACGAATCCGACAAGCTCTTCTCGAAGGTGATGTGGAAGGGGCTGCCCGTATGCTCGGGCGTCCCTACGACCTCACAGGTCGGGTAGTGCGAGGCGACGGACGGGGAAGGTCAGTAGGGTTTCCTACTGCCAACATCCAAGTGGATGATCCCCACAAACTCCTGCCAGGAAGGGGTGTGTATGCCGTGGTGGTGCACTGGAATGGTGATGCCTACAGGGGCATGGCGAACATCGGTGTGCGACCAACCTTCACCGATGGGAGCGAGCAGACCCTAGAAGTGCATCTCCTCCAGACGCCAGATCTGAACCTGTACGACCACGCCGTGCGAGTACAGTTTCAGCACTTTCTTCGACCTGAGCAGAAGTTTTCTTCCGCGGAAGAGTTTGTAGCACAACTTGAACGTGACAAACAACGAACACTCAATTTCCAAACCACTTTGTAAGGACCGGAGTCACCAATGATCTCCAAGGAACGCAAAGCAGAAATCGTACAGCAGTACGGTGGAAGCAACCAGAACACGGGCAAGCCTGAAGTACAGATTGCCCTGCTGACGGAACACATTAAGGCGCTGTCGGAGCACTGCGAAACGCACAAGAAGGATCACCACTCCCGTCGTGGCTTGATCATGCTGGTGGGTAAGCGGAAGAACCTGTTGGCCTATCTGTCGAAGCGCGACATTCAGCGCTATCGCGAGATCTTGGCAGCCCTCGGCTTGCGCAAGTAAGCACGTAATTACTCGCCACTGGAGCACATCTATGCATACGGTCAAGAAGACCATCAACGGCAAAGAGCTGTCCCTCGAGACAGGTCGCTTTGCCAAACTCGCGGCGGGATCCGTCATGGTTCGCTACGGCGATACCATGGTACTGGTTACCGCTCAATCGGCAGCCGATGCCCGTCCGGACATCGATTTTCTGCCCCTCACCTGTGAGTACCGGGAGAAGCATGCTTCCTCCGGCAAGATCCCAGGCGGATTCTTCCGTCGCGAAGGCCGACCAACGACGAAGGAGATTCTTTCATCGCGTCTGATCGATCGCCCGTGCCGTCCGCTCTTCCCCAAGGGCTGGAAGTACGAGACGCAGGTCATCGCCACGGTGTACTCCTACGACATGGAAAACGAGGCCGACACTCTTGCCATGCTAGGCGCCTCCGCAGCCCTGGAGATTAGTGACATCCCCTTCAAGGGACCGATCGCTGGTGTACGTGTAGCGCGTGTGAACGGTGAGTTCATCGTGAATCCTACGCTGTCACAGATGAGGGAGTCGGATCTCGAGATCATGGTTGCTGGCTCCGAAAAGTCCATCGTAATGGTGGAAGGGGCTTCCCACGAAATCTCCGAGGCCGACTTTGTAGCAGCCATGGAGTTTGCCCACAACTGGATCAAGGAGCTCGTAGCGCTCCAGCGTGAACTGGTTGCGCTGGTGAATCCTACGAAGCGCGAGGTGGTGCCAAGCGATCCACCGCAGGCTCTGATCGACGCGATCGAGGCTGCGATTGCCGAGCCAATCCGCAAGCAGATTCGCATTACGTCCACCAAGGAAGAGCGTGGTGCCTTCCGTGGTACGGTCAAGGAACTCGCCAAGGCAGCTGTTGCAGCCACGGTAGAAGCCGACCCCGAGACCTATGCCGGCATCAACGTCGACAAGATCATGGGTGGCATCGTTAAGGGCATCGAAGCACGCGAGATGCGCGAGATGATCCTGAGCGAGGGCAAGCGTCTTGATGGCCGTGGAACCACGGACATCCGTCCGATTCGCTGCGACGTCGGCGTTCTGCCGCGTCCGCACGGTTCGGCGCTGTTCACGCGTGGCGAAACACAATCGCTCACCACCGTTACGCTCGGAACCAAGACCGATCAGCAGTTGGTAGACGGCCTGCTCCCAACGTTCGAGCGTCGCTACATGCTGCACTACAACTTCCCACCATTCTCCACCGGTGAGACGGGCCGCTTTGGGTTTACGTCCCGTCGTGAGACCGGCCACGGAGATCTGGCCGAGCGTGCGCTGGAGCCGTTCATTCCATCGGAAGTCGACTTCCCGTACACCGTACGCGTGGTATCCGACATCCTGGAGTCCAACGGATCATCGTCGATGGCTACCGTGTGTGCCGGATCTCTGGCGCTGTTCCATGCTGGCGTTCCCATGAAGAAGGCCGTGGCAGGTATTGCCATGGGTCTGATCATGGAGGACAACCGTGTTGCCGTCCTGAGTGACATCCTTGGTGACGAAGACTTCCTGGGCGATATGGACTTCAAAGTCACGGGAACCTTCGAAGGTATCACTGCCTGCCAGATGGACATTAAGATCGAGGGTCTCAGCGTTGACATCATGCGCACGGCTCTTGAGCAGGCCCGCCAAGGACGTCTGCATATCCTGGGCATCATGAATGAAACGATGTCGGCGCCAAACGCCGAGCTGTCCGAGTACGCACCAAAGCTGACCACCATTCAGGTTCCGGTCGAGATGATTGGCGCGGTGATTGGATCTGGTGGCGAAACCATCCGTGGTATCGTCAAGGAATCCGGTGCCGAAGTCAACATCGAAGACGACGGTACGGTAACGATTGCCGCCGTGAACAACGAGAGTGCCCAGAAGGCGATCAAGATGATCGAAGACATCATCCGACCGCTGGAAGAAGGTGCTATCTACACGGGTACCGTCAAGGAGATTCGCGAGGGCTTGGGTGCCTTCGTCGAGATTGCTCCCAAGAAGCAAGGTCTGCTCCACATCTCACAGCTGGACTACCGTCACGTAGAAACCGTCGGGGAGATCCTCAAGGTTGGAGATGTACTGGACGTGAAGCTGATCGAAATGGCTCCAGGCGGCAAGATTCGCCTGTCGCGCAAAGCTCTGCTGACACCTCCCGAGGGATACGACGCATCACTAGAGCACCGTCGCGGCCCACGGCCTGGCGGAGGCGATCGCGACCGTCGTGGACCTCGCCGAGATGATCGCCGAGACGACCGCCGCGGTGACAGTCGTGGTGATAACCGTGGACCACGTCGACGCGACTAACACCATGCGTGTGTTCTATGCACTGATTATTCTGGGCTGTACTCTGGGCTGTACTGCGGCACTCACTGCCGTGGCACAGCCCACGCTGTATCCGCCTACACGTGTCGATGACGTGCGCGATACGATCTTTGGAACCGTTGTTGCCGATCCCTATCGATGGCTGGAGGACGATCGTGATCCAGAGGTGGAGGCGTGGGTGGACGCTCAGGATCGAGTGGCACGGGACTACCTCTCGAAGATTCCGTTCCGAAATGCCATTCGTCAGCGACTGGCTCAGCTCTACACATACGAAAAGGTGTACGGTGCCGATCGGCTACAGGGATTGACGTTCTTCCTGCGTCAACGTGGTACGGATAATCACGCCCTCCTGATTCGACGCAACGCCCAGATGGAAGAGGATACCGTGCTCAACCCCAATACGTGGTCGGCGAAGGGAACCACACGATTGGGCTCGTGGGCCATCAGCCGCGACGCGCGCTACCTTGCCTATGCTCGGTCCGACGCCGGTAGCGACTGGCAGACGATCTACGTGATGGACCTTGCAACCAAGCAGCACCTTATCGACACCGTGCGCTGGGTGAAGGTGTCGGGCATCAGCTGGCACGAGGATGGGTTCTTCTACAGCAGGTATCCGGCTCCGGATGGAGGCAGTAGCGAGCTGTCGTCCGTGAATCAGGGCCACATAGCCATGTACCATCGTGTAGGAACCTCGCAGGTATCGGACGATACCGTCTGGACTGACGACGCCCATCCGGACCAATTTCACTTTGTGTGGGTTCCAGAGGGTTCTGCCTATATGCTTCGTAGTAGTCGGGCCGGTGGTACGAAGGGCACGTCGCTCTTCTATACGTCGGTAGATGCATTGGACAGAAATCGGCAAGCCCCCTGGCAGATTCTCTTTGAGAGTGATTCGGTGGAGCTCTCGGTTGTGGAGCTCCGTGGTGATACGTTGTATGCCCAAAGCACGGAACAGGCGCCGAATGGCAAGCTCATTCGTGTAGACGACTTCACCCAGCCGTGGGTGGTCCGCGAGATCTTGCCCCACAGCGAGAGTGTGCTTCAAGGCGTGTCGATTCGCGGCAACAAGATCATTGCCACCGTGATGCGTGATGTGTTCGACTATACTACCGTCTACGACCTGGATGGCAACAAACTCCATGAGGTGGAGCTTCCAGGCTTGGGCTCGGTAGGGGGCTTTGGTGGTCGGCGGGAGAACGCTACGGTACTCTACTCGTTTTCGTCCTACACGCAGCCTGGCATTACGTACGAATACAACCCGGCAACGAATACCAGCACGGTGTGGTATGCCTCGCAGATTCCGTTTGATGCATCCCAGGTAGAAGCGCGTCAGGTGTTTGTCACCAGTCGAGATGGCACGCGTGTACCGATGACCCTACTGCAGATGAAGGGGAGGGCTGTACCCGGAGCATCGCCTACGATGCTGTACGGATACGGTGGATTCAACATCTCTGTCACGCCGTCCTTCAGCGTCAGTCGCATCACCTGGATGGAGATGGGCGGAGTCCTTGCGGTTGCAAATCTGCGAGGCGGTGGAGAATACGGTGAAAA
>JAURGP010000049.1 GCA_030833725.1 Candidatus Kapaibacterium sp.
CGACGTGGACTACGTCCTGATGGCGACGGGTTCGGACATTAGCCGCATCTACTCACCGGCAGCCATCGCCTCCGGTTCAGTGGTGATTGACAATAGCAGTGCCTACAGGATGCAGGAAGATGTACCCCTGGTGGTGCCCGAAGTGAATCCCGAGGATGCGCGCCATCATCGTGGTCTGATTGCCAATCCAAACTGCTCCACTATCCAGCTAGTCGTGGCGCTCCATCCGCTGTCTCAGGCCTTTGGGTTGCGACGTGTGGTTGTGAGTACGTATCAAAGCATCACCGGAGCCGGTCAGAAAGGACTCGATCACCTGCAGGCCGAGGTGACCGCCACGACGCCGGTGCGCCGCATTTCGCCGCATCGATTGCAGTACAACACCGTGTTCCATTCCTTCCCAGCGGGGAGTGAAGACACGGAGGAAGAGCTGAAGATGCAGCTCGAAACACGCAAGATTATGCATGCTCCAGACCTCCGCATCGCGGCTACCTGTGTACGTGTGCCCATTATTGGTGGGCATGGAGAGAGTGTGGCGCTGGAGTTTGATCGACCCGTCGAGCCTGAAGAAGCTCGTGAGGTTCTTCGCCGTGCGCCTGGCATCACGGTGCTGGATGATCCTTCCCATGACCTGTATCCGATGCCACAGTCCGCTCGCGATCACGATGACGTCTTTGTTGGTCGCATCCGAAAGGATCCCAGCTGCGACAACGGATTGCTGATGTGGGTGGTGGCCGACAATCTCCGCAAGGGTGCTGCCACGAATGCCATTCAGATCCTTGAACTTCTCAATCATCGAGAGAAACCACAGGAGCAACAGCATGTCGCTTGATGGGACGCGCACCGACACCTACGTCGTGATCATGGCAGGGGGCTCGGGTGAGAGGTTTTGGCCACTGTCACGCACAACGCGACCAAAACAACTGTTGCCGTTGCTTGAGGCCGATGTCTCAATGCTGGAGCAAGCCGTTCGCAGGATTGCGCCGCTTGTGCCACGCGAGCGCATTCTCGTAGTAACCAGTAGCGTCCTCCAGGAGCCGATTCGCCAGGCCATGCCGGATCTGCCACCACAAAACGTGATTGCCGAACCGGCAAAGCGAAACACCGCTCCCTGTCTGGCCCTGGCGGCGATCGAGATTGCGGCTCGCTCCCAGGGGGATCCTGTGATGGCTGTACTCACGGCCGATCACTTCATTGGAAACGAGGAGGCCTTCTTGCAGAACGTGGCAGCAGCAATCGACGTTGCCCGCCACCAGAACGCGCTCGTGACCATGGGCATCGTACCCACGCGACCAGAAACGGGCTACGGATACATCGAGGTTGGCGATGGCACTGATGCACGACAGGTGCTCTCGTTTCGTGAGAAGCCCGATGCTGGTACAGCACGTGACTACGTCCTCTCCGGCAGGTACCTCTGGAACTCGGGCATGTTTTTCTGGCGGGTGTCGGTGCTTCAGGCAGCCCTGCAGCAGCACGAGCCAGAGATCGGTGCATGGATGACGCAGCCGGGCGACATCGCAACCTCGTTCGCAACCTTGCCAAGCATCTCGATCGACTACGCTGTGATGGAGCGTGCCGCCAACGTGATGGTGGTACCCGCTAGCTTCCCGTGGGACGATGTTGGATCGTGGGACGCATTGCTACGCATGCGAGAGACAGACTCCCGTGGATCGGTGACACAGGGAGATTGTATCGCAGTGGAGACGTCAGAGTCGGTTGTGGTCAACACGAGAGTGGATGGGCATGTCGTAACGACGGTTGGCTTGGTGGGGCACGTCGTTGTGGTTACCGACGATGCTACGTTGGTGTGCCCTGCTACGCACGCACAGGATGTGAAACGAGTTGTAGCAGCACTTCGCGAGCAGGGCAGGGATGATGTCCTCTGAGTTGTCACCGGAGTTGTCATCGGAACTGGTCCACAGTGCCACGGAACGTATCTCGATTGCCTTCGATGTAGACCACCTTGCTGATGATCTGCCTCAGGTAGACAGTCGCAACGTCTTGCATGAGCGTCTCGTGCGCGTGTTGATTGAACTGCTGACGAATCAGCCAGAGCGACTGATGGCGATTCTCTACCGCATCGATGTGAGTGAGGAGGCGGTCAACCGCATCTTCTCCACGCTGCTTCCTCCGGACGTGCCTGATGCCTTGGCAGAGTTGATCATCAATCGTCAGATCCAGAAGGCCGAAACCAGACAGAGGTACCGCTCATGACCATCCTCACGAACATTGCTCAGCTGGTAACCGTTGCGAGTGGAGGAGCCCCTTCCAAGACTGGCGCTGCCATGCGTGACCTCGGTGTGCTGGACAACGCCGCGATCGTGTTTTCCGACGTGATTGAATGGATCGGCGCCGTCGACGATCTACCATCGGTCTACATGGAACAGGCCAACGAAGTCGTGGATTGCCGGGGTCAGGTGGTCTTGCCTGGTTTTGTTGATGCTCATACGCATATGGTGTTTGCCGGCAGCAGAGCTCACGAGTTTGCTCGTCGGTTGTCTGGAGTGCCTTACACGGAGATTGCCGCCGAGGGTGGAGGGATTCTCACCACGGTACGAGCTGTGCGCGAGGCATCGGTGGAGGAGATCGTCGAGATTGGAGAGCGCCTCGTGCAGTCGGCCATTGAGCACGGCACAACCACTATCGAGATCAAGAGCGGATATGGTCTGTCCACGGAGTCCGAGCTGAAGTTGCTCGCAGCGGCCGGCGCGTTGCAACAGGAAATGCCCATCGACATTGCTGTGACGTTTCTGGGTGCCCATGCCATCCCCCCGGAGTACGCCTCACAGCCGGAGGCCTACGTCGACCTCGTGATCGAGGACATGCTGCCCAAGGTGCAAGAACAGGGGATTGCAACGGCCTGCGATGTGTTCACTGACGTCGGGTTCTTTTCCCGCGAGCAGTCCGAGCGCATTCTGAAGGCCGCTGCAGATCGTGGTTTTGCACTACACGTCCATGCCGATGAGATCGCCAACATCGGTGCGTCGGAGATGGCTGCTGCCGTGGGTGCGCTGAGTGCCGATCATCTGGAGTACACCACGCCAGAAAACATGGCGGCTCTGCGTGAGGCGGATGTGGTTGGTGTGCTGTTGCCAGGCACCGCCTATACGCTGCGACTGCCATATCCAGATGCCAGAGCCATGATCGACCATGGCATGGTGGTGGCTCTTGCTACGGACTGCAATCCAGGATCGTGCCTGTCGGAGAACATGCAATTGATGTTGTCGCTGGCCTGTGCCAACATGGGGATGAGCATCGAAGAGGCCATCACGGCAGCAACGCTCCACGGAGCTCACGCACTGCGAATGTCCGATCGTGTTGGTTCGTTAGAGGTTGGTAAGCTGGCAAACCTGGTGATCTACGACGTACCATCGTATGCCGACATCGTCTACCACTTCGGTGTCAATCAGGTGTACAGCGTGTGGTCGCATGGAGTAGAAATCGCCTAAGGCGCTACCGGCGTCGTACTTTTGCAGCATGTCTACCGTGCACCCTATCTCGCTCTACAACACGCTCTCGCGAAGCGTGGAAACCGTGACCCCTGTTGATGGCTCGCAGACGATTCGCATGTACTCCTGCGGCCCTACGGTATACAACGTAGCCCACATCGGCAACATGCGTGCCTTTGTCGCAGCCGATGTGCTGCAACGGGTGCTGCGCACGGTAGGGGGCTATGAGGTGCGCTGGGTGATGAACATCACCGACATCGACGACAAAACTATCCGCGACTCCTCGGAGACGTCGGACTGCTGGTTGCCGGCAATGGGAAGCCGTGCCGGAGATGCCCACGGCGACTTGCGAACATTCACCGCCTACTGGATGCAGGAGTTCCTGCACGATATCCAGACCTTGGGCATTCGCCAGGATCATCTGGCCGCGTTGCCTCGGGCCACGGACTACATCCAACCGATGCAGCAGTTGGTGGTGGACATCTTCAACGCTGGATACGCCTACGTCAGTCAGGGCTCCGTGTACTTCAACGTGGGAGCCTATGCACAGCAGCATGCCTATGGCAGGCTGTACACCATTGACCGTGAGCACTTCCGCGAGGGTGTGCGCATCGATGCCGATGAGTACGACCGCGAGAGTGTAAGCGACTTTGTGCTGTGGAAGGCCCAGAAGGACGGTGAGCCAGCGTGGGATCTGCACATCGACGGACAGGTTCTGCCGGGGCGTCCAGGCTGGCACCTCGAGTGCTCGGCGATGTCACATGAGTTGCTGAGCCCCTTTCCCATCGATATCCACACTGGTGGTGTCGACCTGCGGTTTCCGCATCACGAGGACGAGCTGGCTCAGTGCTGCGCGGGATATCACGTCCCGGACCAGTCGCACTTCTGGGTACATAACGAGTTCCTGGAAGTGGACGGTCGGAAAATGAGCAAGTCCCTGGGCAACTACTACACTCTGCGCGATCTTCTCGACAAGGGGTTCGACCCCTTGGACATTCGCTTTGCCCTCCTGAGTGCTCACTACCGCACCGTGTTGAACTTCACCTTCGAGGGCGTGCGTGCGGCGGCTGCGGCTCGCAGAAGGGTCCAGGAGTACATTTGGGATCTGGTAGATCGCACCGATGGCTATGAAGTAGTGGATGCGGATGCTCCGAATCCGCTGCAGGAGGTGTTCCAGGAACTCGCCAACGACGTGCACACACCTAAGGCCCTTGCCGCACTGCATACGTTTATCAATGTCCACCCAGTAGAGGAGATGGATGAGCATGAGGCAGCTCGGGTCCTCTACGCCTTTGGTTTGCTCAACAGTGTCGTTGCCGTGTGGACGGCCCAACCGCGCCCAGAAATCGAGATTCCCGATGACGTGCTCGACCTTGCCGATGCTCGATGGGAAGCTCGCCTCGCAAAGAACTGGGCTGAGGCCGACCGGCTACGCGATGCCCTTGCAGCACTGGGTTGGCACATGAAGGATGGCAAGGATGGCTACGACATTTTGCCGCTGGAACCCGGTACCTGATCGGTGAGTGTGCAGCCAACGATAGCGATCGTGGGTCAGGGACGCGTTGGTTCGGCGCTCACGAGACGTCTGACGGCCGCTGGGTTGGTTGTTACCTGCATCGATCGGCAGTCCTATCCGGAGTGGTTCAACCAGCCACAAACCGACGTGGTGATCCTAGCACTGCACGAACATCATCTCTTCGCCGTGGCAACAGATCCCCAGGCACAGGCCCATTGTTCGTCGTCGCTCGTGGTGCACGTTCATGGCTTGTCTGGACCTGACGTCATCGCCGAGCTCTCGCCACGTGCTGCAGCAGCGCATCCCTTTCAGACATTCGGTGTTGACGATCCGGCCATGCTTGACGGCATCGCCTGGGGAGTGGAACTGAGCGCCTCCTGCACGCATGATGACTGGGTTGTGCTGTCCGACCTGCTGCAACGTATCGATGGGCGGCCGGTGCGCTTGCCTGCGATGACCACACAGTCCCGCATGCGCTACCATGCTTCCGCGGTTGCTGCCAGCAATGTGGTGTATGCCGCTTACGCGCTAGCGCGTGAACTGGCTCGAGATGTCAACATCGACCCATCGACCTTTCTGGTGCCGATCATCCAGCAGACAACCCGCAATGCCGTGCAGGCCATTGAGCAGCACGAACCATTCGCGATCACGGGCCCAATGGCTCGGGGTGACGTCCGCGCTGTGATCGAGCAGCTCGAGGCACTCCCCGAATCCCTTCAGCCACTGTACCGGCACCTCGCGATGGCCCTGTTGGAAGCCCTGGGAGAACATCTGTCGGAAGAACAGCGCATCCAGCTTCGAAGAGTGTTGCTGGAGGAGATGCGTTAAGCTGTGCCCGCCTTGCGAAGTGCCCGGATGTTCTGAGCGATATCGCCGTGCATTACGCCGCTGCCACTTACGAGAATCTCGGCTCCGGCACTGACCGCGTCGCGTGCATTGCTGGCCTTGATACCTCCATCGACCTCGATGGGGATGTGCGACAGACCATTGGCATCTAGCCACGACCGTAGTGTTTCGCAGCGCTTTAGAAACGAGGGGATGAAGTTCTGGCCGCCGTATCCAGGATTGACGCTCATCAGCAGGATGAAGTCAGCCGCTTCGGCGGCGTCCATGGCGAAGCTGAGGGGCGTGACGGGATTTAGGACCACGCCAGCCTTGCAGCCGAGCGAGCGGATGTTGTTCAGCGACCGATGCAGATGAGGACAGACTTCGGCATGAACACTGATCCAGTTTGCGCCATCAGCCGCAAAGAGCTCGGCCTGGTGGTCGGCATTGGTCACCATCAGGTGGACGTCCAGAGGCAGCGTGGTGAGCGAACGAATCCGCTGGAAGACCACCGTGCCGAAGGTGATGGGCGGCACGAAGTGGCCATCCATCACATCGATGTGAAGAACGTCGGCACCGCCCTCTTCGCAGGCACGGATGTCGCGTTCGAGATGTCCGAAGTCAGCCGAGAGAAGCGAAGGGGCGATCTGCATAATCAATCCAGGGAATGAAGCACGTGAAACTACCGACCACCAAACGTCAAACCAAGTTGGATACCATAGGGGGTTCGTCCACCGTCGTTCGTGAGCCATAAGCCCCACACATTGGTGTGAACTGTCACGAGGTTCAACACTTCCACAGCCGCACCGATACCTACTTGGGAGGCAAGACCGTAGGTGGTGGAAATGTCGGCGAAGTAGTCGAATCCCGTAAGCGCGTTGTTCGACGTAATGCCCATGCCCGACATCGCAAAGGTGTAGGCGCCCAGCGATCGAGATCCCACAAACCACCAACCAATGCCACCGTTGAGGACCAGAGCTGATCGCGATCCTACACCGGTGCCAAGAACAGAGAAACCCGCCCACAGGGTGCGCTGGTCGTTCACATTGAAGAACGAGTGCAAACCGAATCCACCGTTGGGACGATCGTTGATCTGCGGTACCCACGTTCGTGACGCACTGAGCATGGCCCAGTTTGAGGATGGACCTGATGAGCCATCCAGTTCCGTTTGAGCATGCAAAGGTGCTGCGCAGGCGAGCAGCAGCAGGATCAGGACCTCGACGATGGTAAACTTCAGATTGTTCATTGATGCAAAGTTACTTCGGCCGGTGAAAGGTATTTTCGTGCCATGACTCCTCACACGCAACCATCAGCCCCCTCCCGAAAGACGATTCTTTCGGGGATGCAGCCCACCGGAGAGTTGAACATTGGCCACGTGGCCGGCGCACTCCGCAACTGGGTTGCCCTCCAGCGCGAGTACGACTCGCTGTTCTGTGTGGTAGACCAGCACGCCATCACTGTGCGTCAGGAGCCGGCCAAGTTGCGGAAGCGAACGCTGGACATGGCCGCCATGTTCATTGCTGCCGGCGTCGACCCTGCACAGAGTGTCGTGTTTGTCCAGAGTCACGTGCCGGAGCACGTGCAGCTGGCCTGGGTGCTAACCTGCATGACCGGCATGGGTGAATGTGCCCGCATGACGCAGTTCAAGGATAAATCCGAGAAGCATGCCGACAACATCAACGTAGGGCTGTTTACCTACCCCATCCTGATGGCTGCCGATATTCTGTTGTACAACGCTGATCTCGTTCCGGTAGGACAGGATCAAAAGCAGCACCTAGAGCTGGCCAGAAACCTTGCCGAGCGGTTCAACCATCACTACTCGGCGACGTTCACCGTGCCGGAACCCTTCATTCCGAAGGTTGGAGGCAAGATCATGTCGCTGCAGGAGCCAACGAAGAAGATGTCGAAGTCCGACCCGAACGAAAAGGCCTCACTGTTCCTGATCGACACCGACGACCAGATCCGCAACAAGATCAAGCGTGCCGTCACCGACTCCGGAACGGACATTGTTTACGATGAGGAGGCACGCCCTGGAGTATCGAACTTGATGTCGCTCTACCACATTGCCACCGGCGCATCGTTTGCCGACATCGAACGGGAGTTTGCAGGTTCTACGGGATATGCACCATTCAAGGAAGCGGTAGCCGAAGCACTGGTGGCCTACATCCGTCCGATCCGTGAGCGGTTCTTGGAGGTACGATCCGACACCGATGGTTTGAGTGCCATCCTTCGGCAGGGGGCTGACCACGCCCGCGACCGCGCACGGAAAACACTCCGCAAGGTGTACAAGAAAACTGGTTTCGTGGAGTATTGAACAGGCATGCTACACCTTACACCACAACCGCCAGTACCAACACCAGCTGACCTCCTGCAGGGACTGAATCCACAACAGTCACTGGCAGTCTCCACCACCGAAGGGCCCCTGCTCATTATCGCCGGCGCCGGCTCGGGCAAGACGCGTGTCCTAACAGTGCGCATGGCCTACCTGCTGCGAATGGGTGTGCATCCATCGCACCTTCTGGCGCTGACGTTTACGAACAAGGCGGCCCAAGAGATGCGCGACCGCATTGGCAAGCTGGTTGGTCAGTCCGAGGCCCGGAGCCTGTGGGCCGGTACCTTCCACAGCGTGTTTGCGCGGATGTTGCGGTCGCACGCCGACCGCCTGGGATACACCAACACGTTCACGATCTACGATGCGGACGATCAGGTTGCTGCCATTAAAGCGGTGATGCAGCAATTGGGGATCAATCAGCAGAATCTGTCACCAACGGCGGTACGATCCCGGATTTCCGGCGCCAAGAATGCCATGGTGTCGTGGCAGGAGTATGAGCGACAAGCAACTTCGATTAGCGACAAGCAGACGGCCCAAGTATTTGCCGAGTATGAGCGCAGGCTCCGACTGAGCAATGCGATGGACTTCGACGACCTGCTCCTGAACATGATTCGCCTACTTGAGGGCCATGCTGACGTGTTGGAGGCCTACCACGACAAGTTCCGGTACATCCTCGTTGACGAGTATCAGGACACCAACAGGGCACAGTATCGTGTGGTGAATCTCCTGGCCAAGAAGTATCGCAACATCTGTGTGGTAGGTGATGATGCTCAGAGCATCTATCGCTGGCGAGGGGCCGACATTCGCAACATCTTGGACTTTGAGCGAGATTATCCCGAAGCTACGGTTGTGCGTCTGGAGCAGAACTACCGGTCAACGAAGGTGATCCTCGCTGCCGCCGACAGCGTGATTCGCAACAACGCCAAACAGCTCAAGAAGACCCTGTGGACCGATAACGCCGACGGCGAGAAGATCACGCTGCTTGCATGTCGAGACGACCGCGAGGAGGCTGATCACATCGTGCGAACCATTCGAAACCGGATGGAGACTCGAGGATTCAGCTTCAAGGACATTGCCGTTCTCTATCGCACGAATGCACAGTCGCAGGCCCTAGAAGATGCGCTGCGCCGAGCTAACCTGCCGTATCATATCGTAAGCGGCGTGAGCTTCTACAAACGCAAAGAGGTGAAGGATACGCTGGCCTACCTCCGCCTGCTCGTAAACCCCGATGACTCCGAGTCCGTGCTGCGGGTGATCAACGAACCGATTCGCGGTATCGGGGCCACCACGCTCAAGCGCCTGGAAGCCTATGCTGGTGAACAACGTGTGTCGCTCTTCCAGGTCCTGCAGAGTATTCGCAGCGTTCCGCAGATCCAGTCCAGAATTGCCGCGGCGATCGAGGACTTCGTCAATCTGGTGGACCGCCATCGGGCACTGCTTCAGGAGTTGGCACCGGCATCGCTGGCGCAGCAGTATCTGGAGGCAACTGGCCTGCCCCGCATGTACAAGGACATGAACACCGAGGAGTCTCTGGATCGATGGAACAACATCGAGCGCGTTCTGGACCACATCGCCGAACAACAGGAACTCGATGAAACCCTCACGCTGTCGACCTACCTCGAACAGGTGTCCCTCGTCAGTGAACAGGACGATCCAAAGTTGGGTACCGAGCGTGTGGCCATGATGACCATGCACGCGGCAAAGGGCCTTGAGTTCCCGTTGGTATTCATTGCTGGCATGGAGCAGGGATTGTTCCCCTTGGCCAAGGCTGAAACAGATCCCTCGGAACAGGAGGAGGAGCGACGACTACTCTACGTCGGCATCACGAGAGCCGAGCGCGAGCTGGTGTTGTCCTATGCCGAGAAGCGATTTCGCTTCGGTGAACTCGTCTACTCACGTCCGTCCATGTTTCTCTCGGAAATCGATCCCGACACGCTGTCGGCAGCAGCTCGACCACGCCTGCACTCTGCTCCGTCCATACCAACAGCTCCAACTGCGCCAACGGCTCCAGCAGCGCCTCGTACGGTGAGTGCCACACCGCGTGGTGCACGCACGGGCCCCAAGCGTAGTGAGTACTCCCAGATTCCAGCGCCGGAGCCCTATGGGCAGACCCCGGAATACGCGCTCATCCGCGCTGGAATGCGCGTGAAGCATCCCATGTTCGGGGTAGGAACCGTACTGGCCGTAGGGGGCTCTGGGCAAACGGCCAAGGCCACGGTAGAGTTCAAGGGCGGACAGCGAAAGCAGCTGATGCTGGCCTATGCCCGGTTAGAAGTGCTGTAGCGTATGTCCAGCAACTCCTGGCTCATCGTGCACCTCAAGAGACTCTGTCTGTGCGCGGGGCTGGCAGTATCGTGCGTTGATCTTGCGCGCGCACAGGAAGCGCAAGGACTGTTCCAACAGGCGCAGATGGTCCCTGATGGAGGAATCGTCTTTGGTGTAGACAAGATCACCAACACGTTTCTGTTCACGGGGAACGCCGACGTAACGGTACCCCTGGGAGATGGTTCCCTGCGATGGACGAATGCCTATCGCTCCTCGACCTTTCGGACGGCGCAGTCGGCCACGCGCGATAACCAAACCGCCCAGTTGTTCTGGGATCAGCCCATTTCACCCACACTCCATGCCGTGCTGCGTGGTGCATGGACGCTATGGGCTGATGACTCGCGTTCGGCCGGACTGTCCAAGCTGCAGCGCCTGAGTGGCGCAGCCGGACTGCGATTCGCCGACCTCCAAGGTGTATGGACCGCCGAGGGATTTGCTGGTGCTGAGGATACCGACCAACTCGGAGTGCGCACCGTGGGGCCCATGGTTGGTGTACAGGCTACGGTTCAGCAGTTGGATCTGGAGGAGTGGAGCGTGTCGGGTAGGGGGCTTGCCGATTGGCACTACCTGGACGCACGGCGGACGAACAGTGATCTTGATCTTCGTACTGATGTACGACGGGAGCTGGATGGTGGGTCTAGTGTCCGTGTGGGTGGTGGACTAGGTCGGCTGGCGCGACAGTACGTCACGCAACTGCCTCAGCTGGTCGATGTGTCGGAGCTTCAGGTTGAAGGACGTTTTGAACAGCGATTCGATGTCGATGCCGACGTGACCTACTGGATCCATCCCAACGTTGGCCTCCAGGCTGTCGGAATGCTCTCCTCGACAAAGATCAGCAGACGGTACGATCAACCGGAAGTGGCCGTGCCGGTGACGGCGGTGAACCGCGAGCTGGATGAATTTCTCGTAGATCTGCAGGGACGCCTGTTGCTGCAGTACCCAACGTGGGTAGCCACGGTTGCCGTGGATCGGTATCAGCGCAACGAGGCAAATGTGGTTCGCCCCTTTCACACCATCGATCAATCCGATCTTGAGACCATCCGTTCCCAAGAATTCCAGCGGGATAACCAGACGGGAAGAACACGGCTGTTTGTCCAGGCCTCATGGCAACCGTCCGAGCGAGATACGCTCACCGGCGAGTGGACGTCGTGGCTATTGCAGTACGACACGCCCAGTGCTGCCAACGACGATGACCGCGATGAGCTCCAAGCCATCGCTACGGTGAGGTATGCCAGGCGCATTTCGGATCTGCTCTCCGTAGGAGCAGCACTCTCTGGTCAGTACGTACACTTCGTGTACTTGAAGGCTACGCGGAGTTCGCTGAACAACGTCAACAACGTACTGCGGTTTGCCCCTTTTGTTCGCATTCATGGCAGGGATATCCAAGCTCAGCCGCAGTTGGAAGTCTTGGCGAACTACACGGTGTTTGACTTCGAAGATGCAGCAGGCGAACAGCGATCATTTGGATTCCGACAAGTTTCCTACCGGGACTCGGTGCGTATTCGTCTTACGTCGCGCCTGCGGTTGGAAGCACCGTTACTGGTGCGCTACTTTGAGCGATCTGTGTTGCAGTGGGCGGACTTTGCCGAGATTCCCAACACCGGGAATCTGGAGTACCTTTTCCAGGTGCAACTCTGCACGCAGCCATCACCGGCGTGGGATGTGGGGGCGGGGATCCGCGCCTATACGCTCGAGCAGCGATCCTTCATCGTAGCTCCTGGCCTGCCGTCGCTGCTTAGTGGTGTGCAGTCGATTGGTCCGCAGGCTACGGTACGATACACGGCCAGTGATGGTTCTACACTATCATTGCACGGATGGTACGAGTTCCAAACGCTGTACCCGACGGGAACGCGTGAGCTGCCGAACCTCTTGATGCAAGCACGTGTTTCCCTATGATTCCGATGGCAGACAACCACCACGATATCAATCCTGTGTATCGGCTCGAGCTGGAGAGTCAGATAGGCGAGTTGCGTCGGCTGGATGCGTTCCTGAGGTCGATTCCAGACTGTGCTGTGCTACCGCCAGAGGCGTATCACAACATCTTGCTGGTCCTCACCGAGGCAGTCA
>JAURGP010000050.1 GCA_030833725.1 Candidatus Kapaibacterium sp.
AACGGAGTGGTGAGGTTCAAGATCTGCCAGGCCTTCCAACCTTGGTGATGGTAGGACATGCCGTGCTGTCTCCATCGGTGATGCTTCAGATTGTAGAGTCCTGCAGGAGCAGGACGACTACCGTGAACATCACCCTCTCGGGACACGTGATTGGAACGTATCATCCCGGATCTGGATCGCATCTCGGCCCTGAAGGTACGGATCACATTGCCGTACATGGCCATCTGGTAACGCGGCTGTGGCAATCGTTTGATCATGTAGCCGACGCCATCTCCTGGGATGCTGCACTGCTTGACCGCGATGGTCTATCCCACGTAAGCCCCACTGCAACTGTGCACCCCACAGCCGTCCTTGATACCTCACACGGGCCCGTCGTGCTGCTCGATCACGCCGTGGTTCGCCCATACACGGTTCTGACCGGTCCAGTCGTTGTGGGTGAGCACAGCCTCGTGCAACCGTTTACCTCGCTCACGAGCACGGTACTTGGTCCGTGGGTGAAGGTTGGTGGTGAAGTCAGTCACAGCGTCATTCAAGGCTATGCCAATAAGGTTCACGATGGCTACCTCGGACACTCCTACCTGAACGAGTGGACAAATCTGGGTGCCGGTACAACAACGTCGAATCTTAAGAACACTTACGGCCATGTGCGTTTGCAGATGCCGTGGGGTCGCGAGGACAGCCAACGAACGTTTGTTGGTCTCCTCATGGGTGCCCACAGCAAAACTGCCATTGGTACATTGTTTTCTACGGGCACCACCTGCGGTGCCTGTTCGAACATCACGCTGCCGGCTCCGAGTGCTGTACCGTCCTTGTGGTGGGGGCCGACGCAGGAGGAATACCGCATCGACGATGCCATTGCCGTTGCAAAAACCGTGATGGCACGCCGTGAGATGGTTCTCGGTCCGGCGATGGAAGCCGTCCTTCGTGCTCTTCGAACCCGTCAATCACCATGAAACAATCACTACACGTCTGGGTCACGGGCGCCAGCCGAGGCATCGGTGCTGCCATCGCTCAAGCCTTGGCAGCTGATGGTCATCGCATCTCGCTCAGTGGCCGCAATCAAGCTCGGCTGACTGACGTTGCCAATGGCCTGCCGTCGGCATCCACAGCCGTTGTTCCGTGCGACGTCGCCAACGAACAGAGTGTGCAGCGGGCCTATGATCTCGTTGTAGGGGGCTTGGGACCTGTAGACGTCCTGATCAACAACGCTGGAAGTGGACAGTGGGCCGATATGACCGATCTGTCGATTGAAGCATTCGACGATCAGCTTGCTGTGAACCTGCGCGGTGTGTTTCTCTGTTGCAGGACGGTGGTGCCGGCAATGGTGGCCGCGGGCGCGGGACACATCATCACCATCAACTCTGTGGCAGCCATCACGACGTTCTCTGGCAACACGGCCTATGCTGCCTCGAAAGCAGGTGCCTTGGCATTAACACGATCCCTCCGGGAGGAAGTCCGTTCGTCGGGGATCAAGGTAACGGACCTGCTGGTTGGCGCTACAGAAACCGACATCTGGCCCCACGAGGCACGCCACCTTCATGCTGAGCGCATGATGCAAGCCACGGACATCGGCACGGTGGTGCGCAGTGCTGTAGCACTCGGACAACTGCCGGCTGTTCATCTCGAAGAAATGATTGTACGACCTCAACTCGGTGATCTTTAATCTCTCGTACGTGGAAGGACTATGCGACAGACCCTCATTCTCATTAGTGTCATCGTGACACTCACATCGGCTGCCTCGGCACAGCAGCTCTACAGCCACGGCGATCCAACGCCGGACGAACAGTACATGCTCGAGCTCATCAACAGGGCTCGCCGTGAACCCGCCGCCGAGGGTATTCGACTGATGGATACCGAAGATGCGCGCGTACAGGCCGCCTACTCCTACTTCAACATCAATGCTGCAGCCACCAAGGCTGCCTTTGCTACCTACCCTTCCCAACCTCCACTGGCATTCCACCCATTGCTGATCGATGCAGCGCGTGCCCACACGGCCGACATGGTGGCGAACAACTTCCAAGGTCACGATGGGTCGGACGGCAGTACCCTTACGACGCGCTACCAGCGCGTAGGGTATCAAAGCATGGGAATGTATGGAGAGAACGTCGCAGCCTATGCCGAATCGGTATGGTACGCCCACTGCGGTCTGAACGTGGACTGGGGTGCGCAGAATCAGATCGATCTTGGTCACCGGCGAAACATCATGAATTTCGACTCGCAGGTGTACACCGAGATCGGCATTGGTATCACGAAAACCAATGGTGGCCTGATGCAGGGTACCGTGGGCCCGTATGTTGTTACGCAGGACTTCGGCATGCGTAACGTGAAGTACATCACCGGTGTGGTGTATGCCGACCAGAACAACAATGGTATCTACGATGTGGGCGAAGGCCTTGAAGGAGTAGAGATTCGCACGCAGCCAGCAGGAACGTACTACACGGTTTCGTCTGCCTCTGGAGGCTATGCCTTACCGTACAGCGCCTCGGGTGCCGTAACGGTGACGGCCTCTGGCGGTGCACTGACAGCCCCTCTACCGCTAACGATTCTCATGGGATCGACGAACATGAAGGTAGACTTTATCCCTACGGCCGAGGGTCCCGGTGAGGTCACACTGGTCTCGCCGTCTGACGGCACCACAAGCGTGAACACGCTCGACGTGGTCTTTGAGTGGCAGGCGGCTGCTCGCGCTACGGAGTACACCTTCCAACTGGCATCCGGACCGCAGTTCACCTCCGCACAGCTCATCACCACGACAACCCTGAGCGACCCGCGCACTGCCTACCGCGTGGCCGAGTGTCGCACACCGTACTACTGGCGTGTCCAAGCGATCAATCCGAGTGGCACGAGTGAGTGGTCGGCCCCTTACAGCTTCGAAGTGGACGTACCAGCTCCAGATGCACCAACACTTGTCTCGCCACGTGAAAGCGTTTCGGTAGACGTTGGTTCCACGCTTGATCTCACATGGCAAGTTGCCGCCGACGCCCAAGGGTACGAAGTACTCGTTCATCGTGATCTGGCTCGAGAGGACGTCATCTTCCGCACTGCAACCACCGAAACGACGGCCTCGATGAGTCTGTCGGACAACATTGTTGGTCAGCCATGGTACTGGTCGGTGCGCTCGCTAGGAACATGTGGCTTTGGCGAGTGGTCGTCGGCCGAAGAGGTGAACGTCACTGTAACCACCGTCCACGAGGCGGCACATCTCGGATTCCGCATTGCCCCGCATCCTGTAACGGATCAGTCCATGTTGGTCATCCCGGAGCAGGGAGCTCCCGTCCAGCAGGTCACGATTCGAACCATGACCGGAGCAGTTGTGAAAACAGATGTTCCGGAGAGTCCCGACCTCTTCCGTGGATTGCCGGATGGCATGTACATCCTCAGCGTCCAGCATGGAGCGGGAGGCGTAGTGGTCCTGCCGTTCATCATCCAACGCTAACACGCTAGCACGCCAGCATCAAGAGCTAGATCAGCGTAAAGTAATCGTGTCCGTTGTCGGTGTGGATATGCAACACACCGGCACGGACCAGCTTGACCAGAATTTGAGACGCCCGACGCCTCGAGATGTTGACGAGGCGGGCAAAGTCGTTGACGGAAGCCTGACCGTACCGTTCCAAGTAGAGGAACAGCCGACGTTCGCGATCGCCGATCGACAGCGTCATTGGCGGGGCGTCCGGTCGTTGCGCTGCCAAGATCTTCGTCATCTCCTTGGATGCGGCCACGCTCTGGTCGCCTTTCCGGATGTAGGCACGCTGCTCTTCGGAGGTGAGCCGGTGAGGCTTCTGTTCGCTGTTCGGAATGTGTACCACTACAACGTCAACGAATTCGATCTCCACCACATCAATGTGCACGGGTAGTTCAGGCGTGATGACGTGCTGCGACCGCTCGATCTGTTCAACGACTTCTTTCTCAGACGGTACACCCACGATGGCGCCGTCGTCGTCCACGCCAACAATGAGATAGCCCCCTACCGTATTGGCGAGGGCTATCATCTCACGGGCGAACTTCTCCGCCGTGGTGAACTTGCGTTTGAACTCTACCGTCGATGACTCTCCGCCTGCGATCAGGTCTCGCAGTTCGTGTCGGGTCATCGGCTTGCGCTGAATCTCCACTGTGATGTTGGCACCCACCATTGCGATGGCTCGTAACCTGGGCGCGTTAGTGAGAATTGCACGTTCTGCAGTCGCTTGTTATACACCGTTGGACGCAGCGGCCGCCACAGGAACGTGTACGGCTGCTCATCGACAACGATGCGCTGGAACTCCTTCATCATGGCGATGCGCTTGGCTTCGTCGAACTCCAGTCGATTGGCCTCAATCAGCTGATCAGCACGCTGATTGGAAAATCCCGTATAGTTCGAACCACCATTTTCCGCTTGCGAGGAGTGCCAGAGCTGGTACGGATCTGTAGGGAGTGGGTCGTTGACCCACGCACCGATGTAGGCATCAAACTGGCGGGAGCGAAGATTCTCGAGGAAGACTGACCACTCCAGCTTCTGGATGTCGGCCTTGATGCCCACCTTTTTGAACTCGTCGGCCAGGATCAGCATAATCTGTTCCCGTTGCTCATTGCCAGCGTTGAGCAGAAACTTGAAGGACAGCTCTACCGTCTTGCCGTTGATCACCTTCGTACGGATACCATTGCTGTTGACAGCCGACCACCCTGCCTCGTCCAGCAGCGTGCGGGCTTGAGCCGGATCGTACGTAAAGCCGGGAATGGTGGTGTCGTACTCCTTCATGCCAGGGTAGACCGGGGAGTTTGCCGGTGTAGCCAGTCCACGGACAACCTGCTGAATCAGAGCGTCGCGATCGACGAGGTGCGATAGTGCCCGGCGCACGCGCTTGTCGGCGAAGATCGGATTGCGCATGTTCCAACCGATGTAGAGGTAGGTGTAGTTTTCAAAGGCCGTCTTGGCCAAATGGGTCATCGCGGTTGTATCGATCTCCTCGGCATACTTCGAGGCCGGCACCGCTTCCATGAAGTCGATCTCTTGGTTCTTCACCGCTACGACGGCCGTATTACGATCGTTGACCACTTTGTAGATGATCTTCTCCGGATACGCAGGGTTCAATACCTCGTTTCCGGCATTCCACCACGATGGGTTTTTCCGGAGCGTCAAGGCCTGGCCCGTGTCCCACGAGTCGTAGATGTAGGGACCTGATCCAACGTTTTCCGCCAAACCACGCTTCACATCGGCAGAGTTAAACCACGTTGCAAAGGCTTGCATGGCTGGATTCTTCTCAGCAGCTGCGATGTTGTTGGTTTGAGTAATGGTGAATCCGTCGGACAGCCCCTTAGGATCTAAGTGCTTCTTGCTCATGATCCAAAGACCACCAAGGAAGTACTCTGCCAGGAAGTATGGCTGCGTCATCACCACGGTAAACGTGCGATCGTCCTGGATCTGGATGTCGGCCACGTCGAGATAGTAGTTCCGGATGGGAGCAGCATCGATCACCAGCGGATTCTTCACCGCCTTGAAGCTGAACAGAACGTCGGCGGTGGTCAGCGGACTCCCATCGCTAAACGTGATACCTGGCTTGAGCGTAAAGGTGTACTGTAAGTGATCTTCCGAGACCGTTGGCCGAGCTTCAGCAAGGCGCGGCACCAACTCGGTGGTGGTGAAGTCCTGTACCAGCAGGGTCTCAAACACATGATTGAGAATCGCAGAAGCACTGGCATCGTTGGTCACGATGGGATTGACACCCTCAGGATCCGAAAGGGCGTGAACGACCACCCACTCGCCTGGCGTTACGGTACCAGCATCTGCCGGGGCCGCATCGTTACCTCCACCGCAGGCCGTCAGGACCAGGATGGCCGAGAGAAGTACGCTGAAGCGTACGAGGAGCATTGTAGACATAGTTACTCGTCGTCACTCTGAAAATAGGTGATGTGTCGTTGCTCAAAGTTACCGCGTTCGGTGCTGCGGCGTGCAATTTCCTGCTCGAGTCGGTCGCTGAACACCTTCGATGCATTGTAACCGTAGGTTTTCAACAGGTAGTTCAATGCAATCGTTTCCGAGATCACCGTGACGTTTTTCCCAGGCACAATTGGCAGTTTCACCGTGTCGATCGGTACGCCAAGGATATTGGTGACCGATTCCTCCAATCCCGTGCGATTGTATTCCTGTGCTGTATCAAAGAGCTCCAGCTCCACCAGCAACTCCAAACGCTTCTGGAACCGAATGGAACGAATACCGAACATCTGTCGGACGTCGATGACTCCTACACCACGGATCTCCATGAAGTGACGCACCAGCGACGTGCCCGTACCCATCAGGATCGATTCACGCTTCTTCGTGAACACGGCAACATCGTCGGCCACCAGACGATGGCCACGCTCAACAAGATCCAAGGCAATCTCTGATTTACCAATACCACTCGGCCCAGTAAACAGCATCCCTACACCGTAGACGTCCACAAAGGATCCGTGCACCGAGACCTGCTCTGAGAACTGATCGTCCAGGTATTCGCCCAACACATAGATCGTTCTGGCAGTGTCGAAGGGCGTCGAGAGGATAGCAACGTTGTGCTCGTTGGCAATCGCAATCAGATCGTCCGGCAGTGTATGGCCATTGGCACACACAATACATGGAACGTTAAAGGCGCAGATCCGGCGAAATGCCTCACGCCGGGCGTCATCCGCCAAACCCTTGAGCAGATAGAAGAACTCGGTATTGCCAAAGAGCTGCACGCGGTAGTACGTGAACAACTCGGTGAATCCCGCTAACGCCAGCTGCGGGCGGTGCAGGTTCTTGTCGGTAATGAGATTGTCCAGACCGATTTCACCAGAGACCACGGAGAGGTTCACCGGACTGGAGAGAAGTTGTCGGACCGGAATCGATTCCTTGACAACGGCAGGGGCAGGTCGGAATGATGGCATGGATGAATCTACAGGAATTCAACGACGTACGGAATTCAACGACGTACCGATGTGACCATCACCTGGAATCCAACACGGAGCACAATCCCTCCAGCCTGGATATTGTAGGGCTGATCAAATTGGGAGGGAACTGCCGGTAGCGTCGTAGCAATGCGCTGCATGAGCGATGCCGACACCGGGACGTACTCGTAGGCGGTTTCCACGTAGACACCGGCACGAGTCTCCGACGAGAAGGGATCATCGAACAGCAGGCTTACACCGGCACGGACCATGGCGGCTGGCACCAAGTGATGATCGCTGTAGCGTACACCACTCTGACGAGCACCTGGTTCTTGCGACGACGTGAGGTATTCTTCCCACGATAGATCCACCGAGGCAAGGCCGACACCCGCCCCCACGTAGCCCGTGAACTGACGATGTCGAGGAATGTAGTCGATGGTCAGGAGTGCGGGAATAACGCTGAGTAAAATCGTCTGCCCTACACCTTGAGCCGGTCCAATGGCTGTAGGCGCCGTGCGAGGGTCGTAGTTGTAGGTTTCCCGTACAACCGACCGTCGGTATCCCGTTGCCAAGCCGATGGCTCCATCACCAAGCTGAAAGCTCTGAATTCCCAGCCCCAGACCCACCGGTACGTCGAAGCCGGCGGCACCAGCTCCAAGGATGGTGCGGTAGTCACGAAAGAAGTCCGAGGCCGCCGTGCCGAGCGTCCAGTTGACGTCGCCGTAAAGGCGAATGGACTGCTGTGCTGCAGCGGTCATCGCGATGGTGAGAAGCGCGAGGACGCATGCAAAACGTCGCGCCAGATATCGTGCCAGCATGGGCTAGCCCCCTACAGGATGCGCTTCCCCATCGACGAAGCCACGACATCGGCGACGAGTTCAGCCGTCTGGTTGCGGACGTCAAGAATCGGGTTCACCTCCGTAACGTCCATCGAGGCGAAGGAGGAGATCTGCGAGACCATCTCCATGAACAAATGGATCTCTCGGTAGGACAACCCTCCGGGCACCGGTGTTCCAACGCCCGGAGCAATGGATGGGTCCACGGCGTCGACGTCAAAGGAGATGTGCAGGTGATCTACCTGACGCGACATATCCTCCAGCACGCGCGATGCAATCGTGTACATACCAAGGCGGTCAATGTCGAACATTGTGTACGCTGCTACGCCGAGTTCGTGGATCAACTCCCGCTCGCCAGGATCGATAGATCGTACGCCGACAAGTGCCACATGTTGTGCAGCCACCTTAGGTTCTGCACCGCCAATTGACGTCAGAGACTGATGGCCGTATCCCATGGCCACTGCCAACGGCATACCGTGAATGTTTCCGGATGGCGTCGTCTCAGCCGTATTCATATCGGCGTGGGCATCAACCCAGATCACACCCAACGTCTTCCCCTGCTCCCGACAGTGCTGCCCCACACCTGCCAGCGACCCCACACTCATGGAATGGTCGCCGCCCATGATGAGCGGAAAGTGTCCGTTATCGAGCACACTCTTGACACGATGGCAGAGGACGTGACTCATCTCGGCCACACCACTGAGGTACTTCAGGGTGGAGTGCTCCTCCTCCTGCTCCTCGATGTTCCGCATGGGAATGTCGCCCTCATCAACAACGGTGTAGCCCAGTCGCTCCAGCCGGAGATCGATGTCGGCGATGCGCAGCGCCGATGGTCCCATATCAACCCCTCGGCGATCTGCACCGAGGTCTATGGGGAACCCAATCATGTGCACATGGGTCGATCTAGATTGCATGGGGCTCTCCGGCACGGGGTGGTACAGCATGGTTGCCGTGCAGGTGACGCAGGACAGTCGCAACTGTTGCCTTCAGATCCTGACGATGCACTACCATGTCCACAAATCCATGCTGAAGCAAAAACTCCGAGCGTTGGAAGCCCTCGGGCAGCTTCTTGCGAATCGTCTGTTCGATGACGCGTGGCCCGGCAAATCCAATGAGGGCTTTGGGCTCGGCGATAATCACATCACCCAACATGGCATAGGATGCACTTACCCCACCTGTTGTCGGATCGGTCAAAATCGAGATGTAGGGTAGTCCGGCCTCGGCCAACTCGGAGAGGATCGCAGAGGTTTTTGCCATCTGCATGAGCGACAGCGCGGCTTCCTGCATCCGGGCTCCACCAGAAGCACTGATGAAGACAAAGGGCATCCGCTGCTCGATCGCTCGACGGCAGGCACGGGTGAACTTTTCGCCCACCACGCTGCCCATCGAACCACCAATGAAGCCAAAGTTCATGCAGCCCAGAGCCACAGGCTGACCATGGATGCTACCAACACCGGTGGTGACAGCATCTGGGAGATCGCTCTTGGCATAGGCCTGTTTCAACCGCGCAGCATACGGGCGCGTATCGACAAACTGCAATGGGTCGGCAGAACGCATGGAGGATTCCGTCTCCTGCCACGTTCCTTGATCGATGAGGACGGCGATGTACTTGTTGGCACCAATGCGGAAATGATGATCACACGTCTTGCACGTGTAGGAGGCCGCCTCCAGCTCCTTGCGGTAGATCACGGCCGAACACTCCGGGCACTTTGTCCAGAGTCCATCGGGCATTTCTCGCCCGGAATCCGATGAGGATTCCTTGATGTTTTGAGATTTGCGTAAAAACCAAGCCATAGGTACGCTCGAGGTACTCTCGGAGTGCTTCTCCGATTGGTAGTGCAGTTACTTGCCGATTTCTAGGATCTCATACTGGATCACACCAGCCGGAACCTTGGTTTCCACCATCGAACCGACCACTCCACCCAGCAGAGCCTTGCCCAACGGACTGGTCACGGCCAGCTTATTGTGCTCGAAGTCGGCTTCCTCAGGTGAGACCAGCGTGTACTCGATCTCTTTATTCGTTTTCTTGTTCAGCAACCGCACCTTAGAGAGGATGTAGACCTTATCGTTCGGAAAGTCGCTGGGATCAATCACTTGCACGCGCGACAGCGCCTTCTCCAGCTTGGCAATCCGAATCTCGTGGAGCTCTTGGGCATGTTTAGCCGCATCGTAGTCGGCGTTTTCACTCAAGTCACCATGGGAGCGGGCGTCGGCAATCTGCTGAGCGATGTGCTTGCGGCCGGGACCTTTCAGTTCCGACAGCTCTGCCTGCATCACTTCGAGACGCTCTTTTGTTACGTAAACGATGTCACCAGCCATGGATTCCTCGAAAGTCAATATCAGGTCCGTCGTAAAAAAAGAACCAAGCCGTCGGCCGGCTTCGTTCTCTCTACTGGCAAATGTACAGCGTTCTCTATGGGCGACCAAACCATCCCGAGGGTACAGGCATCCTACAAGTGCTTGAGCAGGTGGCCCATCTTGTCGCGCTTCGTACGGAGGTAGTCCTCGTTGTCGAGATGTGGCATTATCTCAAGGGGCACAAGTTCTTTTACTTCAAGGCCATAGGACTGAATCCCTACACGCTTTTGTGGGTTGTTAGTCATCAGCCGCATCTGCCGGACGCCCAGGTCATACAATATCTGTGCGCCGATACCATAGTCGCGAGGATCGGGCTGAAAACCTAACTCAACGTTGGCTTCCACCGTGTCGAGGCCCTGCTCTTGAAGCGCATAGGCCTTGATCTTGTTGATCAAGCCGATGCCACGCCCCTCCTGTCGCATGTAGAGGACCACGCCACTCCCCTCGCGCTCGATATGCTCTAAGGCAGCGTGGAGTTGCGGCCCGCAGTCGCAGCGGCGAGAGCCGAAGATGTCTCCAGTCAGACATTCACTGTGCACGCGCACAAGCGTTGGAACCGTGCTATCGATCGTCCCCTTCACAATGGCCACGTGCTCCTTGCCATCAACGGTGTTTTCGTACACCACGATGGAGAAGTCTCCGAATTCACTCGGCAGGCGTGCCTCTGCTACCCGCCGCACCAACTGCTCGTGCTTGCGGCGATAGGCAATCAGGTCGTTCACACTGATAATCTTCAACCCGTGCCTCTTAGCCCCTTCCCATAACTCGGGAAGGCGAGCCATGCTACCGTCATTGAGCAGAATCTCGCACAACACTCCCACCGGCTGCATCCCGGCAAGACGCATCAGGTCGGTGACGGCCTCGGTGTGCCCGGCCCTGCGAAGAACTCCACCCTCCCGCGCAATCAGGGGAAAGATGTGCCCCGGGCGAGCTAGGTCCGACGGCTTTGTGGCTGCGTCGGCCATGGCACGGATCGTAGCCGTTCGATCGGCAACGGAGATACCGGACGTCGTCCCATGGACATAGTCCACACTGATGGTGAAGGCCGTGCCATGGAGAGCGGTGTTGTCGTTTACCATGAGCGGCAGATCCAGTTCTCGGGCACGCCCCTCGGTAATGCTTACGCAGATCAAGCCACGTGCCTCAGCGGCCATGAAGTTGATCAGATCTTCCGTACACAACTCGGCAGCACAGATGAGGTCGCCCTCATTCTCGCGGTCTTCGTCGTCGACCACCACCACGCACTTGCCGGCGCGGAGGTCGGCAAGGGCATCTTCGATGGGATCAAGAGGAAACTGTGACACTGATTCCACCGTTAGCTGTTCACCGACGCAATGGCTGACTTATCGAACGTCATCACCGTATTGGTGGCAACCGTTACGGACACCGTGGAATCCGAAACCTCGGCAACTGATCCGTGGATGCCACTGGAGGTAATCACCTTGTCGCCCTTCTTGATCGAGGCCAAGAGCGCCTGGTGTTCCTTGGCACGCTTCTGCTGTGGCCGAATCATCATGAAGTAGAAAATCAGAATCACGGCGCCAAACATGACGAACGTGGAGATCAGCGATCCGGTTGGGTCCTGGCCTTGGGCAGGTGGTGGAGCGAGCAACATAGACGTACCTTGGAACAACGTGAAACAACAATTACTGACGGGGTTGGCGCAACTGCTCGGCCATCTCGGGTGCCCACTGCTGGAAGGATCCATCGAGGATCTTCTCTCGCGCCGTGCGCACGAGCCACAGATAGAGGGCCACGTTCTGCATCGTGGCCAACATCAGTCCGAGGATTTCCTGCGTCGCAAACAGATGACGAAGATACGCCATCGACGTGGTTTGACTGGTCAGGCAGTCTACGCTGTCGTCGATGGGTTCATCACGAAGCTTCCACTGGGCATTGCGGGCATTGAATCGGCCCTTGGTCGTGAAGATCGTGCCGTTACGGGCGTTTCGCGTAGGCATTACGCAGTCAAACATGTCCACGCCCAGCCCGATGGCTGTGAGAATATTCTCCGGCGTCCCTACTCCCATGAGGTAGCGCGGCTGGTGCGCCGGCATCACCGCCGTGGATACGGCCGTCATCTCATACATCGCCTCGGTCGGCTCGCCCACGCTCAAACCACCAATGGCATAACCGTCGAAGTCCATGGCAACTAACTCCTGCATGCCCCGACGGCGCAGGTGGGTATGTGTCCCGCCCTGACCGATGGCGAATTGAAACTGACGATGTCCGTAGAGAAAGGGCTGCTGACGGTGGTATCGACGCGATCGCTCGGCCCAGCGCAGTGTGCGATCCATCGATATCTCGGCTTCCTCCACGGTAGCCGGATACGCAGTACACTCATCCAGGACCATGAAGATGTCGCTGCCGATGGCTCGCTGAATGTCCACC
>JAURGP010000051.1 GCA_030833725.1 Candidatus Kapaibacterium sp.
GCGCCGGATAGTAGGCCGACTGGTTCAAGGCAACCATTTCGTCGAGGACACGGAGCTGCAAATCCAGAGCCTGCAGAGAGTAGTTATGGGCAAGGGCCTGGTCGATAGCCTCCGATTCATTGGCCACAGCCGTCGGGTCGGCCAGACCGTCGCTCGAGAGCTCAACACTATCCTTCATGTTCATCGACAGGTACGTCAACAATGCAGCCTTCGCCGTGGCATAGGCAGCGCGTGCCTGCGTGACCTGCGGACGGATGTTGTCGACAGCCACACGAGCTCGGATGAGGTCGAACTCAGCTACCAAGCCCTCACGAAAGAGTGCATCCACGGTGGCGAGGTTCTGTTCGGCGTTGTTGAGCGTGGACGTGGCGATGGTCACAAACTCTTTGGTTGCAAGTGCACCGTAGTATCTGCGTTGTGTTTCCGTCACCACTGCAGCTGCTGTGGAGCGATACTGCTCACGAGCCGCGTCGGCATAGATGCGGGAAGCGCCAATCCCGCGGAACACGGCTGCATTGAACAACACCTGCGATGCAGATGCCGACACGCTATACGAGTTTGCCAATCCAGCCTCGACGGCTTGCAACCCCGCAGCAGGGTCTTGGAAATTTGGAATGAAGAACACCGGCACCTTGATGTTCCGATTATACTGTGCCCCTACGTTCAACGAGGGCAAGGCATTACCGCGTGCCTCCAACACCTGGGCGTCAGCTTTTTGGATTCCTAGGCGCGCAACCTCTAGGTCCTTGTTCTGCTTGATTGCAATGCGAACTGCATCGTCGATGGACAGAGGGGTGAGCTGCCCATATCCGATCACTGTGCCGCTTACGAGCAAGACAGCAAGCAGGATCATGTTCCACCGTACGCAGACCGTCGTCATTCGCGTGCCTTTCACTTGACCGTCGTTCATTCACCGTCTTTTGTGTGACTGCCGGTCATTTCTCTACCGGCGGTCACAAAACTACGAAAGGTCAGGAATTAGGCAAGTGTTCACCCTCGGCATCGAGGAAGCCAAGTACGTCGTGCAGGTGGGTCACAGAGTAGTCCGGAGGTACAGAGGATGGCTCCGGTCCGTGAGGTTGATACAGCATCGTGATCACGCCCGCTGCCTTCCCGGCAAGGACATCCGTAGGACTGTCCCCAAGAAAGAAACTCGTAGCTGGATCAATGTTGTGCTGGGCCATGGCTTCCAGCAGCATGCCTGGTTGGGGCTTTCGCCGTGGATCACCAGCAGTAGCCAAGGACGTGCAGTCGTAGATCGCGTCTAGACCGCAGCCGATGCGATCCAACAGGAGGTGTTGGAGGTGCTGATGGAGGGCGTTAAGATCGGCACGCGACATCAGCCCCTTGCCAACCCCTTGCTGATTGGTGATCAGGATCAGTAGGTACCCACGATCGTGAGCGCCACGGAGCACCGGCAGAATGTCTGGAATCAGCACGAATTCGTCGGCAGTACGGACGTACCCACCAACGATGCGCTCGTTCAGAACGCCGTCTCGATCCAGAAATAGTGCTTTTCTGCGTGGCAGGTTATACTCGGAGTTGGCCATGGTGCTCCCCCGGAGCAAGAACGCGATCGATCACGTGGTCGATCTGATCGTACACATGCTGCCACGTGTGAGTCTCTTCCATCAACTGGCGCGCCGCCTGTCCCATCGCACTGCGTTCCTGCGGATGCTGGAGCAACCATGTGACGTGCCGGGCCAGCTCCTCCGACGTTGTACCGATCAGACAGTGTTCTCCATGTACGGCATCGATACCCTGGATACCACTCGGAGTAGTCACCACAACGCAGCCGGCACTCATAGCCTCGAGCACCTTGTTCTGAATACCCGATCCACCACGATGCGGGTGGAGAAACACGGCATGTCCATGAAGGTACGGCACCATGTTGGGCACGTTTGCTTCGAGGCGGACTTTCTGATCAGCAGCACTGGCAGCCATCCGTTGCACTTCATGCGTGGGATGAGCACCAACAATACTGAGAAATGCCTCGGGCACAGTAGCACGCACCATGGGGAGGATGTCGTCAACAATCCACCTGGCAGCAAGGATGTTTGCCAACACATCCAGCTTGCCAGCAAACAGAATACCCGAGCGCTGCTCCTGCTGATCGACGTACTGGAACTCATCGGTCCGAACACCGTTCGTCACCAAGGCATACGGTAGATCATCGCGCTGGCGTCGCATGGCGTCGATATCTTGCTGGCTCACAAACGTCGTGCAATCAAAGTCGCTCATCACCGCTGGCTCGTAGCGCGACAACTTTGCGACTTCCCACTTCCGCACCAGCCGTTGTAGGGCACTCGTACTCGAGGCAACGGATCGCGTTTGATACTCCAGCCGGCAATCCTCGGCAATCAGAATCCGGCGGAGCCCCGGCTTTGCACGCACGTACTCAGCCGTCCGCATGAAGAACGAGATGGCCAGATCCACGGTGTGCTCAGCAAGGATGCGATCGACGGCAGCCTGAAAGTCCGGACGGGTATAGAAGGCAATCTCAAGCGGAAGATCGGTGACGGCCGAGCGTACACAGGCCGCTCCAGCTGTAATGGGATGCAAAGGAATGGCTGTGAGGTGCACACCAATCCGTGCAATGGCATCGCGCTGTTCCTGGGTAGGGGGCCCTCCGTGATGGAACGTCACGAGGTGGACGTTGTGAGTCTTCGCCAGATGCGAGAGCAGGTAGTATGACTTCACACGGTCTCCCCCAATGAGAGGCCATGGAAATCTCGGCGTAAGAAACAACACCGTGCTCAATGCACACCTATTCCGGATTGAACAATCATGCCACCACGAAGCTTCACAGTCCACACAATCCTGCAAAAGTACGGATTACCGAATCATTACGAAGACACTATTCCGTCGTCTCACTGTCTTGTCCCACTGTCTTGTCTCACTCTGTGAGCATGTACCGTGGGCAGATGTTCTCGGCAACGGAGTCGAGGAAGCGGCTGGGCTTGCCCAGAACGTCCGATTGCTCCCATTCCATCATGATGCTGGGGTAGGTCAGGACCAGCACGTCCTTGGCCCGCGTGCAGGCTACGTAGAGGAGTCGGCGTTCCTCCTCAAGCGACGCCTCACTCTCGGCGCTGCGAGATGAAGGAAGTCTGCCTTCGTTCACCCAGATCACGAAGACCGTTCCCCACTCCAATCCCTTAGCTGAATGGATGGTAGACAGCGTCACAAACTCATCCTCGCCGTCATCTGGCCCCAGGTCGTCCAGCGTCTCCGACGGTGGGTCCAGCGCGATGTCCGAGAGAAACTCCTCGGTGGTGGCGTAATTCGCACCAATACCGACCATCGTCTGAAGATCCTTCCATCGCTTGGCATGATCGTCGTAGACACGTTCCAAGGTGGAGCGATACCCTTCGGCCAGAACCTGCATGCGATCTGGACACGAACCTGCCGTGCAAGCACTGCGCAGTAGGGACACCAAGACAGTAATCTTTCGTCCACCTGGCAGGTCCTCGAGCGACGATCCGTGCAGCGGGTCCGACATCTCCGACAGCGCATCGACAAGTGCTTGCGCTGTTTTCGGGCCAACTCCAGGCTGGAGCAAGAGGAGTCGGTACCAGGCAATCACGTCCCGAGGGTTTACGGTGATGCGCAGAAGCGCTAAGAGATCCTTGACGTGGGCAGCCTCGGTAAAGCGCATGCCACCTACCTTCCGGAAGGGTATCTGGGCTTTGTTGAGCTCGATCTCCACATCAAACGACAAAAACCCCGATCGCACCAGTACGGCGATGTCGGTTAGTCCTCGCCCCTGCTCTCGCAGCTCAAGAATCTGCTGCACGAGAAAGGCACTCTGCTGACGCTCATTCGTGCAGGCCACGATCATGGGCTGTTCGCCATCGGTACGGTCGGAGAACAGCTCCTTTTCAAACATGTTCGGCGCATCACGCAGAATGGTGTTGCACACATCGAGAATCGGCTGGGACGATCGGTAGTTCTGTTCTAGTCGGATCACCCGACACTGTTCGAAGGATTCCGGGAAGGCATGGATGTTGCGAACATCGGCACCCCGAAACGAGTAGATACTCTGGGCATCATCCCCTACAGCCAATACGTTGCCGTTGGGTCCTGCCAAACCAAGAATGATCTGATGCTGCAGAACGTTGGTATCCTGGTACTCGTCTACCATGATATGCCGAAAGCGCGCTCGCAGCGCAGGTCCGTGAGCGGGATCCTGCGTTGTCGCCAGCAGATGCAGGAGCAGGTCGTCGTAATCGTACAGGCCATGCTGACGCTTGTAGCGATGATATCGCTGGATCACGTCGGTAATGGGATCCGTCAGGTCTACGTACTGAGCGTACTCCTCGGCAATCACGTCGGAGACGGGTGTCATGGTATTCACCGCCCTGCTACACATAGCAACCAAGGTCTGCTTCTTCGGGAAGCGTCGCTGGAGGCTCTTCACGTCGATCGTTCCGCGGACGAGGTTCATGACGTCCTCGGCATCGGCTTGGTCCAGGATACTCACGGCTGGACGATCTGCGGGTGCGGTACGTTGCAGGAGCATGTAGGCAAAGGCGTGGAAGGTTCCACCTGCCACTTGGTCGCATCTGCCGTCCAGCAACGCACCTGCGCGCTGCACCATCTGTCGCGCGGCTTTGCGGGTAAAGGTCAACAACAGGATGGAAGCGGGATCGACACCATCCTCGACAAGTCGAGCCACCCTGTATGTGAGCGTGCGCGTCTTGCCCGTCCCAGCTCCGGCAAGAACCAGCGCAGGCCCCTCCGTATGAAACACAGCCTGAAGTTGCGACGGATTCAACTCGTCGTGATAGGCGATGCGATACCCCTCCTGCGGAGAGGTGGTTGGCAACACCCGCTTCAGGACAAGTTTCTTCATTGGTGCTGTAGCGTTAGTAGGTGCTCAGACGTTGTAGTTCCTGGGCAATACGCTCTACGGAAGGGATCACTTCCTGCATCATCCCCTTGTTGTAGGGAATCGGCACATCGGGCGTGGCTATGCGAACAACCGGCGCATCCAGCACATCAAAGGCGTCCTCGGCGATCGTGGCCGCAATCTCGGCACCAAAGCCACACGTCCAGCCGTCCTCGTGGACAATCAAACAGCGGTTGGTTGAACGCACACTCTCCAGCACAGCATCCTTATCCCAGGGCACGATCGTTCGGAGGTCCAGAATGTCTGCATCCACACCTGAGCGCTCCGTTGCTTCGGATACACGGTGCACCATCTCGCCCCAGCAGACAACCGTCACGGCCGAGCCAGCGCGGTGACGGCGGGCAACACCGAATGGAATCATGTAGTGGTCGCCGGGATACTTTCCACGGCCCGGTTTCGTGTCCTGAATGTCGCGATGTTCCAGAAAGAACGTTGGATCGTGCTCACGCAAGGCGGTACGTAACAACCCCACGGCATCGTGGGCATTCGACGGGATCGCTACGCGCCAGCCAATGGTGTGGGCGAAGATGGCTTCTCCACTGACCGAATGCCAGGGATCGCCTGTCCGTTTGGAGTATCCGATGGGAATGCGCACCACCATTGGCGCGGCAAAGTCGCCATTGGTGCGCCAGCGCAGCGTTCCCGTGTCGTTGATCTGTTCCGTCGCAGGGTCGAGGTACTTTCGGAACTGAATCTCTGGCACAGGCATTAAGCCGGCAAGAGCCATGCCGGCCGCACGACCAATGATCCCCTCTTCAGAGAGCGACGTATCAAACACGCGCTGCACACCGTGTTTTACCTGCAGGTCTACGGTAGCGCCGTGGACTCCACCCTTGACACCAACATCTTCACCAAACACAAGCAACCGGGGATTGACCGAAAGCTCGTGGTCTAGGGTTCGCTTTACGGCCTCGATGAGGTTGATGCGCGGCCCCTCTTCCTGAAGTTGATCGGACCCCGCACCAGCCGTGAGTCCCTCGGCAAGCGTACCGCCGTGCTTCGGAATCGTGCCATCGAAAAAGACCTTGCTGAACGCCCCATGCGGATCGGGTTCGGGCTGAGCTCGTGCCGCCTCGGCAGCTGCACGAACCTCGGCATCGACCTCCGCCAGGAGCTCCTCCCACCCGGCCTCGTCGAGGTAACTCTTCCGAAGGAAGAAGTCCCGCAGGCGGTCGACAGGGTCGTGCTCACGGTCGAGCTGTTTCTGCTCGTCTGTCTTGTAGGACTGGTTGTCGGCACCACTGTGACCGCAAATCCGCGGGACGTGGGCATGGATCAACGCCGGCAGGCCCGTGCTTCGCACATGCTCTACCGTCTTCTCGATCAAGCGTGCGGCCTCATCGGGTACGGTACCATCGAACTCTACGATCCGCAGGTGCGTAAACGATGCCAAGTTCGTCGAGATGTTTCCACCAGGCGTCTGCATCGAACCCGGAACACTAATGCCCAGCTGGTTATCCTCGATGAAGAAGATCATCGGCAGCTTCTGCGTTGTCGCGATGTTGAGGGCTGCCCAGAAGCCATTGGTCGCCGTGGAACCATCGCCACCCATGGCCACCGCAACAGCCCCTTTCCAGGTGTCATCACCAAGCACCTCGGTGCGATAGCGGATCGACTGTGCCCATCCTACGCATGGCGTGTATTGAGCGCCAACATCACCCGATGCCGGCAGCACCGTTACGCCGTTACGATTCGGGAGATGGTGAACAACACCGATGTCGCGGCCCCCGTTGCGGCTACCGGCGCGTGCCAGCGGGCCGGCAAACGCCTCCTCGTAGGACATTCCTGCGCCAAGCACAAAGGGACGGGACCGATAGTACACCGTTGCTGCATCCTTACCATGGGTGAGGTTGGCAGCCAACACGGCTTGAATCAACTCATGGCCCTTGGCGGAGAACTGATAGGTCACCTCACCAGATGGAGCGAGTTCCTGCTCCTCAATCTCATCAATACGGCGCGAAGCCAGGATCGTGCGGGCAACGGAAAGCCACTCGGATTTTTTCATAACTCGATGCGTTGAGATTTCGATGGTGTAGGCAGTATCTACGGCAAACTTAACATGGTAGATTTGCACGACGGTCCTCGTTGTTATTCGACCCGTTGTTCTCGCAGTTGTTCTAACAGTTGTTCTACCCGAGTCGGGAGCCCCATGCCACTCGTCATCCTGCTTCTTCTTGCAGCCCTCACCACCACGGTCAGTGCTCAGCTCAGTCTGCCAGGCTACCTGCCCCAGCAGTGCGCCACGTCTGCCTCGCGATCCATCGAAGGGGCAACCGACGGAACGATCGTGGGCATTCTTGCCGTTGGCATTCCCCTACCGCTTGGTGGCACGGAACTCAACATCGGTATGAGCATGGACGATGGTCGGTCCTCGGCGTGGATCTACCTCGTGCGAAGTGAGGCCCTCGATACCGTCGCGGCAACTCCGCTGATTCGACTCCTAGGTAGTTGTACACCACCACCCATCGACGGCTTCGACCCTGGAGCTTTTGGAGATCTGGGCGATGTGCCCACCACGCCGCTGCCAACCACCTTCATTCAGGGATCAGAGCTCGTCGGAGCGGTGAAGGCCAATGCTGACTATCGCGACTGGGCCGTTGCCCATCCCGACAGCGCGCCCTCGTTCGTTGTGCTGTCTGTTGCCGACGACCAGCTTCCGATCTTCCCTGCTGGGACTCCGTTCTGGCTGTTGAATTGGATACCAGGGGGCTTTGGCGGTGGACCCGGTGGTCCGGGTGGTCCCGGTGGAGCAGACGGTGGCGTATTCGTGTGCGTTGTGAATGCCCAGAGCGGGGAAACTCTCTGCTTTGGTGAAGAGGTGACGTCGGTTCAGGAACGACACACAGACGTTCGTCTTGCCGTGGCTCCCAATCCGGCCTACGATATTGCCACGATCACCGTGCCCGAGTCGTGGCTCGGCACAACGGTGTCGATCAGCGCTACGGATGTATCTGGTCGGACCGTTCCACTGCTGTCGAACGTTACGGTCCGTGCCTCGTCCATCATGGTTCCCACATCGCCACTGTCTACCGGAGTGTGGTCTGTCCGTGTCTCGGATGGCAGCCACGTGGCCACTGTTCTCGTTACCATTGCCCACTAACTAACGAACTGGACGCAGTTTCCCATGTACGAACATGTCCTCAAGGCCGATCCCGAACTTCATGCAAGTCTCGTAGGAGAGTTCGGACGGCAGCGCGACAAGATTGAGCTCATTGCATCAGAGAACTTTACGTCACTGGCGGTGATGGAAGCTCAAGGCTCGGTTCTCACCAACAAGTACGCCGAGGGATACCCGCAGAAGCGCTACTACGGCGGCAACGCAGTCGTGGACGAGATCGAGGCGCTCGCGATCGAACGCATCAAGAAGTTGTTCGGTGCAGATCATGCCAACGTCCAGCCGCACTCCGGCTCTGGTGCAAACATGGCAGTGTACTTTACGTACCTCCAACCAGGCGATACCGTTCTTGGAATGGATCTGTCCCACGGTGGTCACCTTACGCATGGCTCACCGGTGAACTTCTCCGGCATCTTCTACAATTTCATTGGCTATGGTCTGGATCTGGAAACTGGACGGATCGACTATAACGCGGTAGCCGATCTTGCCAAGCAGCACAAGCCCAAGATGATCACTGTCGGTGCCAGCGCCTATTCGCGCGAAATCGACTATAAGGCCTTCCGCGAGATTGCCGACTCCGTTGGTGCCTTCCTGTTGGCCGACATTGCCCACCCGGCAGGCCTCATCGCTAAGGGGCGCCTGATGAGTCCGGTGCCGTACTGCGACATCGTGACGTCCACGACACACAAGACGCTTCGAGGTCCTCGTGGTGGTTTGATCGTGATGGGCAAGGATTACGAAAACCCCTTCGGTAAGGTTGCTCCGAAAAGTGGTCGCACGAAGATGATGAGCGAGCTCATCGACTCGATGGTGATGCCGGGCATCCAGGGTGGCCCTCTCATGCACGTGATTGCCGCCAAGGCTGTCGCCTTTGGAGAGGCACTCACGGATTCCTTCGACCAGTACACGAAACAGGTGGTGTCAAATGCCCAGGCTATGGCGTCAGCACTGATGGATCGGGGCTACAACGTGATCTCGGGCGGTACGGACAACCACGTCATGCTGGTAGATCTTCGCAATAAAAACGTGACCGGCAAGAAAGCGGAAACGGCCCTGGATGCCGCCGGAATCACCTGTAACAAGAACTCTGTCCCGAACGACGACAAGTCGCCGCTGATCACCTCCGGTATTCGTCTGGGTACGGCGGCAATGACATCTCGTGGCTTTACCGAGACCGACATGCACGCCATCGTTGGCTTCATTGACCGGGTGATCATCGCTCCGGATGACGCTGACGTCCATACAGCTGTAAAGGCCGACGTCAAAGCGTACTGCGCACCCTTTGGGCTGTATCCCGAGCTGGTGGGCTAGGCGCGGAGGCCGCGCGGCTGGATGGTACAGTGGAGGTCTCCACGCTCACCAGCAGCGTATCGCTGCGCGGCGAGAAAGCCGATCATCGCCGCATTGTCCACACAGTATTCTGCACGAGGGGCTGCAAACTGCAGCCCCTCTTCTGCACAGCGTGACGCCAGCGTAGCGCGCAGCTCACTGTTGGCACTGACCCCTCCAGCAACACACACGGCATGCACCTGATATTCCGCAGCAGCACGCATGGTCTTCATCACGAGGACGTCCACAATGGCACGCTGTACCGACGCGCAGATGTTGGCACGGTCCTCGTCGGTAAGGGGCTCGGCATCGCGCACATGGTAGCGGACCGCGGTTTTTAGTCCACTGAACGAGAAGTCGTACGACGCATCTTTGGCAAGACCGCGAGGAAACGTGTGTGCATCAGGAGCTCCCTGCTTTGCCAAGCGGTCGATGTGCGGGCCACCTGGATATCCCATGCCCAAGAGCTTCGACACCTTGTCGAAGGCTTCTCCAGCAGCATCGTCGCGGGTGTTCCCCAGTACAACGTAGTCCGTGTAACTGCGCACGAGCACAAGGCTTGTATGTCCGCCACTTACTACCAGACAGATCGATGGAAACGGCAGACTCTGGTGTTCGATGTATCCGGAGTAGATGTGCGCTTCGATGTGATGCACCGGTAGCAGTGGCTTGCCGTGCCGAATGGCCAGCCCCTTCGCCACATGACTGCCCACGAGGAGCGAGCCCGCAAGTCCCGGGCCCGTCGTTACAGCAATCGCATCGATGTGCTCCATCGTAACGCCGGCTTGCTGCATGCCAGCGTGCAGAAGTGGGCCGATGGCCTTGACGTGCTCCCGCGATGCCAGCTCGGGAACAATACCTCCCCATGTATCATGGATCGGTTGCGAGGAGATCAGATTACTGAGCACGCTACCATCTCGAACGACAGCAACAGACGTATCGTCGCAGGACGTCTCGATGGCTAGAACGGTCATGAGTCTGCCTTGAGGGCGGTCCAGAGCATGCCTAAGGCGGCGCCCACACTCCGTTCACGATTCGAGTGGCGCTCGTCGCCGAACTGGAATCTGGTGGCCTTCACACCACCGGGCCCCGCAAGGGCAATCCAGATCGTTCCGACAGGTTTTTCTGCTGTTCCTCCTCCGGGTCCGGCAATACCCGTAATGCCAATGCCCCACGTCGTGCCAATCTGCACTCGCGCACCCGTAGCCAATTGCTCGGCTACCTCCTGACTGACGGCACCAACGCGATCGAGATCTGCGGGATGAACACAGACTTCGGAGATCTTCACTCGGTTGTTGTAGGCAAGGTATCCTCCAAGGAACCATGCACTGGAACCCTGCACCTTGGTCAATTCGGCACCGAGGAGTCCACCCGTGCATGACTCTGCGACAGCTATGGTGTGGCCCCGCTTCGCCAACTCCAAGCCAACCGCCTCACTCAGCGTGCGATCGCCCTCACCGAAGATGAACCGTCCTGCACGATTCCAGAGGATGGCACGTACTCGATCCCGTTCAGCAGTGCGCTCAGCATCAGAGCGTCCAACAACACCAATGCGTAGGCGGACACCCTGCAGGTTGGGAAGAAACGCTAGAGTGGATGCGCCGAGAAACTCCGAGGGCTCCCCGATGAGGTCGGCAAGGTTACTCTCGGCAATGCCCGTTGTCTGCAGCGTGTGGTAGGTCCAGATGGGTCCTTCCTCCAAGGCAACGTGGCTGGCAAACCGAGGAAGGACCTCGGCCGTCATGAGTGCTTGCATTTCCCGTGGCACACCAGGTAGAGCTACCACGATGGTTCCCTCGATGGTCATCCAGAGTCCGGGAGCAGTTCCAACGGGATTATGCAGCACGGCAGCAGTAGACGGCACCTCTGCCTGTCCGGCATTTCGAGCTGTGAGTTCCCTGCCACGTCTGGCGAGCCAGGCGCGCAGGTGATCGACCCATGGCTGATGCACCACCATGTGATCACCAGCCATCTCTGCCAGAACAAACTTTGTGATGTCGTCGTGGGTGGGTCCCAGTCCCCCCGTGAGAATCAGCGCGGAGCAACGTGCACCGAGGCGGCGAATCTCGCTCGTGAGGTCCTCGGCCTGATCACCAACCACACTATGGGCAATAACGGAACAACCAATGTTGGTACACTGCTCGGCAATCCATGCCGCATTTCGGTTGATGACCTGACCGATCAGCAACTCATCGCCGATGGTGATAATGGCAACATTCATTGGACAAAACTGCACAAAAGTAGAACGGCCCCATGCAGTGCATGTGGCCGTTAGGGAATGACGTACTGTAGGTGTCCGGCGTTAGGAGAGCTTCTGACGGATCTTCTTCTCGCTCATGCCACGCAAGTAATACAACTTGGCACGACGAACGCTACCACGCTTGACTACTTCCATGCTTTGGATTGTTGGCGAATTGATCGGGAAGATCCGCTCAACACCCACGCCGTTTGAGATCTTCCGCACGCGGAACGTTTCATTGATACCGGAACCACGGCGCGCAATCACGACGCCTTGGAAGTTCTGAATACGCTCTTTTTCACCTTCCACTACGCGAACAGCAATCGTAACGGTATCGCCAGGGC
>JAURGP010000052.1 GCA_030833725.1 Candidatus Kapaibacterium sp.
CCACCCCACCACTCCGGACGTGGCACGTTACCGTCGGCGTAGCGCTCACGCAGTTCCTGCGTTGTAGCTTCCAACTGGTCGCGCGATGGCAGTACGGTGCTCTGGGGGGAGGCCGCAGCACTGATCCTGCTTTCAAAAGGCCGCGATGCGAAGTAGGCATCGGACGTCTCCGCTGGCACACGACGTACGGTGCCCGTTACTCGCACCTGACGCTCCAGCTCGGGCCAGAAAAACAAGAGCGAGGCTTGGGGATTCACCTCCAACTGCTGCCCCTTCTGACTGGCATAGTTGGTGTAGAACACGAAGCCGTCGGGGGTGATCCCCTTCAGCAGGACAATGCGCGATGTCACATATCCGTGCTCGTCGGCCGTGGAGAGCGTCATCGCCGCCGGCTCGAGGAGTTGGGCTCCCATGGCCTCATCAAACCACGCAGAAAACTGCAGCAACGGATCATCCTGCACGGATCGCCGTGTGAGTTGCTCGCGTGCATACTCTTTGCGAAGGTCGGCGAGGTCGGTACGGTTCATGGGAATACCAATCAATCAAGACATTAGTCAACGATCGGAACAAGGTAGGTACGATGGCACACAGTGGTGCGCACACTAATCGCAGCTATGCCAACGGGAAAGTTCTGTGTATCGATCACGGCAAGATCACTCTGCTCGGTTCCGTGATACAACAGCGTTCCATCCATGGCATGGATCATCACCACGCTGTGTGGTTCTACGGCAAGTGTGAGCAGCGTTGAACGCACGTGCGGCACTCCACCCAGAACGCCCGTCCGCCGCGGATCGGTTCCTACCGACGTAACCACGGCCGAGGTTTTCTCGCAGAGGATGTCGTCGTTCGGATCCAGCACGACGCTGTCGGGCTGAAACGGTACGTGCAGCGTGAAGGTGGCTACGCGCTCACTCAGCAGCACGGTGGTATCCGCCGTTTGTCCGTCTCGCTGCAATCGTATCGTGAGTGGTGTCATGAAGGCAGTCGGTACGTTGTCGCCACTCTGGGTTTGGCGCACGGTCACGCGACAAGGATACCTACCTGCTTCCTCGGCATCTACGCGAACCACGGTCGCCAGTACGGGATGTCCGGCCTGATACAACCACTGGTCGAAGAACGTCTGCCACGGAACCACCGGCGCCGGGACTTCACGCTCCAGTACCTGGAGAAGATCGGCCGTTTGTGCTGCGCCGAAGGCATAGTCGCGCAGGTAGGCTTGCAGGGCCGGAAAGAAGACGTCGTCCCCAACCAGCGTGCGCATCATGTGGTAGATCCACGCCGATTTGCTGTACGTGGTAGCTTCATTGAACAGGATGGCTAGCGGAATATCATACACGGGAGGCTCGCTCAATCCGCGTCGCAGGTAGCGACTCCTCCGCGATGCCAGCAGCCCCTTATACCCCTCCGGACCAAACTTCGCACCAAACCACACGGCTTCACCCCAAGAGGCTCCACCCTCGTTCAGCCAGATGTCGCCCCACGTGGCACAGGTCACCAGATCACCCACCCACTGATGGGCAAGCTCGTGCGCATATCCCGATTCCACATCTCCTACTAGCCACCGACGGTTGATGGTAGACATGGTTTGATGCTCCATCCCGCCAAAACGAATCGGCGCTACGGTCATGTGACCGTAGGTTTCCAGTGGATATGGTCCAAAGGCCTCTTCGAAGGGGGCAAACATGGCGGGAATATTCTGGAGGGCCCGCAAAGCGTTGTACGTTGGGCCATCGTGGTCGGCCAACCAATGGTAGTTCAGGATGGGGACGATCCTACCGTCCTGCAACTCTACCTGCTGATCGTAGCGATGAAAGCGCGACACTGCATAGGCAAGAAGGTAGGTAGGCTTCGCCGTGGGCTCGTACCACGTCTGCCAGGACGCACCGGAGCCGTCGGCCACACTGTCGGTGCGAACACCGTTACTGACCACCGTGAATCCCTCCGGTGCACGGGTATGCGTGGTAACAATCGCCTTGTCGAATGGCTTGTCGTTACACGGAAAGAACCGACGGGAATCCTCGGGCTGGGAGAACGTAAACGCAATGGGTTCGAGCAAGCCAGCACTGTCCAGCTCGGCCGACGAATAACTGTAGAGCCCCCTACTATCCGATCCAATGGCATAAGAGATGTCTACCACGACGGTATCGTTGGCAGACTTCGATGACGGCAGCTCAATCAACAGCGCATTGTCGGTAACGGTAAACAATGCCGGCTGGAGATCAACTTGAACGCTGTCGATGAACAGCCCAATCGCATCGAATGCGAGGGTGGTCACGGGAACCGTCGCCACCGAGGACATCCGCACGGTAGCTCGCACGCGGGCTTCTGCCTTGCGCGGACCCCGCTCCGAACGCGGAACCGTAAGCACGTCTACCATGTCGATCCAGATCTCATACGAAAGCACGTCCATCGTGGAATCGATATCCCGACGAGGGAATCCGTCAACAGCCAGTACATGATCAGGGTGTCGTGGTGCCACCATCTCATGGAGTGTGGGATCGAGATAGATACTGGGTGTTGTTCCGTTCGTGACGGCCAGCAGCACTGCAACAAGAATACTAGGCACCATGAGGACCAGTCCGCGGTAGTGGAGATATGCGCATGACGTAGGTGTCTAACCACCAACGAATATCCGCGTTCGATTCGTTCCGCCTGCCCGCCAAGACGTGATCGGCGTTATCATACATGATCAACTTGTAGGGATGCTCAAGCTCCTGTAGACGCATCGCCAGCTGGAGTGCGTGTTCGGCAGGCACACGGCGGTCGCCCGTGCCATGCAGGAGCAGCAGTGGTGTGGTACGGCATAGCTGTTCGGCCCACTGCAGCACGCTGCGCCGTTCCGCCTCATGCTGGACCGCTTGGTGACTACCCAAGATTTCAGCAGGAAGGTGGTCGACCATCGTACGTCGAATGTAGGCTTCGGCCTTCTCTCGGGAAATCATGGTAGGAGCGCCAAAGGTAACGGCCGCACGAAACTGATGAGTTGCTGCCAGCATCTGGAAGGCCATCATTCCACCACGACTGCCTCCTACCAGACCAAGGCGGTCCTCGTCGACGTAGTCGAGACTGTTCAGGAATGGCAGCAGCGCCAGTGCATCGTCGGTGTCGCCAGCACCCCACTCTTCGGTGCCCTCGCTACCACCCACACCACGATAGTTCGAGGCGACACCGACGTAGCCCCAAGCAGCATACAGGCCGATCGTCTGCATCGCTCCTTCGGCCGACAGCGCACCACGTGGTCCGCTTCCCCCTCGATTGAAGATCACGGCTGGTAGTCGCTCTGCCGTTGCAGCAGGCAAGGCGAGAAATCCATGAATTCGCCGGCCAGCACTGGCATAGACGATGCGATGCAGTCGTACTGCTTCGTACTTGGCAAAATCCTCAGCCGACAGTGCCCGCTGCGCCATCGTACGAGCAGAACGTGGAACAGCGATCTCGGCTACGTCCAGGAGGGTGCCGTCAATCATAGGATCAGCGCGCTTCCCGCTCGCGGTACTTCTTGCTCAGGCGCTTGTGACGGTTGGACAGATCAACAGCACGGCCGTCGATCCATGCCTGTTCCACGATATTGCCCTGCACATCCAAGGCATTTCCCGCGCTCACGAACAGTGTGGCGCTCTTGCCCGCCTCGAGCGAGCCGTAGGCTTTGTCGATGCCAAACACCCGAGCTGCCGACAGCGTGAGTCCCTTCACACCCTGCTCTTCAGCAAGGCCAAATGCACAAGCCGTGCCTACTTCAAATGGTACGTCGCGCTGACGCCATGCCCCAGCCCCCTCAAAACAGATGGTCACGCCAGCTGCCACAAGCTTGCCGGGAAGTGCATACGCTTCATCATAGCCCGATTCATCGCGTGTAGGCAGGGAGTGGATGCGTCGGACAATCACTGGTACGGACCGACGCTTGAGCTGATCGGCCACGCGGTCGGCTTCGGCGCCACCACGTACGATCAGCCGCAGCTGATAGCGATCGGCGAAGTCGAGAGCCGCTTCGATCTGCTGTTGGGTGTTGGCTGCAACCATCACGGGCAGGGTGCCATCCAGCACGGTCCTCATGGACTCGTAGCGGATGTCGCGACGCACACTATCTAGGCCGGCATCTGTGGCACGTACGTAGGCCAGTGCCTCGCGAAAGAACGATTCGATCTGCTCAACGGCCTCACGCTGGCGCTTCGCCCACTCCGCCTCGGACATGTCACTCCACCATGGCTTTACGCCACCGATATTGGGCCAGTCGATCACCATGGCCGACGGTGTCAGCACGGCAATATCCTCGCGTGTCCATCCATCCATGCGCATCAGGGACGAACGTCCGCTAATGGCACCGCCCTCGGGAGCCACATTGGCCAGCAGGATCCCATTGGAGCGAATGGTTGGAATAAGTTCGGAGTCTGGGTCGTAGGCAGTAGCCGCCGTCACATTGGGGTTTACGGAACCGACCTCTGCTTGATCGTTGGTCGCACGCACGGCATCAATCTCGATCAGGCCAAGGGTCGACCCCGCCAAGATGAAGCCAGGGTAGACGTGCTTCCCAGCAGCGTCGATCACCGTAGCCGATGCTGGAACGGTCACGGTGGCTCCCACCTGCGTAATCACGCCCTTATCGAAGACGATGGACGCCTTCTGCAGCACCTCACCCGTGCCCACGTGCACAGTTGCATTCGTGATGACCACCGGCGTGCGCTGCGGCGCACCGGGGATTTCTTCTCCTGCCAGAACAGTAACGGTCATGACCACGGTCATGAACAGAGTGACGCCCAGAACGCTCAGAAAGCTTTGGGTGCTGCGGTTCCCCATCACAAACGGGTGTTGACGTGTTTTGTGTACCATGGTGCAAATCTACGGTGGAACGATGTTGGAACGGTGGCAGAACGACGGCAGAACCACGGTGTTTGGAGATGGCCGAAAAGTTCCCGATGTTTGAAGCTCTTCGGGGTGTAGCGTAGCCCGGTTAGCGCGTCTGCTTTGGGAGCAGAAGGTCGCAGGTTCGAATCCTGCCACCCCGACCAGTTTCGATTGTCGTAACTTACTGACTCACGTCCTGTTGAGCACGTTATGACACCCTCCGATCGACACATTCCCCGACATTTTGTGATTCTGGCGCTGACATGCTTGTTGTTGGCGGCACACGGTATCGTCCTACGAGGTACACTCCTACGAGCTTCCACCGATGCTGAGACCCACGGCATGCGGATGTATGCCTCCCCTCTGGACTTTGGCAGCGCGATTCCTTCTCTTGAAGCTCATGTCGGGGGTCATCAGCAAGCAATCGTGGTTCGATACCTGGGCTTTTCCTGCGCTCACTGCGTTGAGCAGTTGACGTACTTGAACCGGTATGCCGATCGCCTGCGCGGACTCGGCGTGATCGTGCTCGCCTTCTCACCCGATACCGAGCGCCGCAACCGTCAACTCGCTGCGCGCTTTGGTTATGATACGTCGGTGATTCGCCTTGTTGCCGATCCCGACAATCAGATCGCTCGTGCCATCGGCGCCGTGCGCACCGAGGACGACACTCTGCGCGATCTGCATGCAGCCATCGTCATGCGCCACGGAACGGTTGTGCTGAGTGCGTACTCCGACCAGCCCTACATGGACATCGAGCATCTGGTTTCCAAGGCCACGAGCGCAGCCACAAACGCAGCCACGCACGTTCAGATGCTGGGACAGCAGCCGCACAGTCTGGACCGCTATCTGGAAGGGGGCTTCACCAACGTGGTGATGGCCGGTCCTGCTGATGGTATTGTAGGACCTGTTGACCTAGACTTCAACAAGAGTCCCCTCCACCCCGATGATCTCTGGGTAGTGACCACGGACGACCGTGGCTATGGCATCGCCATCCTCCACAATGCCACCGATCCTGAGCGGCGCGTTCTGCGGCTGAAGAAGGACTCGCGTGCCTCGCACTTCATGTGGCGTACGCAGGCCATTGCCATGGGACAAAACGGAACGTTCGGCACGATGCAGAGCGGCGAGCCGGGTCAAGGCGATCCCTTCTATCAATTCATGGGCCCCACGTTGTGGAGCAGCGACACGGCGGTGTTCGCATCGCGCTACCAGGACGAGCGACGAATTCTGGCCTCGCACCTTGACATGCTGCACCAGAGCCCCATGGGTTTGGGAATGGCCCATGAGCGCGACAACGTCTATTGGGTTACGGACGGCTACTACAACAGTGTGCACCGCTATGATTTTCGCGACCCCCACGAAGTGGGTGGAACCGATCACCGTGATGGCATCATCCGACGCTATTCGGATGCACGACTCACCAAGGGCGAGCGCGGACGGCCGGCTCACATTGCGCTGGACGATGACAAACGCTGGTTGTACGTGATCGATCCGGGTAGCAACCGCCTATTCCGCTGCGACATTACCACTGGCAGTGAAGGTGGACCGCTGGTGCCTCCAGACGAGAGCATGGAAAACCTGGCGCGATTCACCGAGTGGACGGGTATGATCCAGCAGGATCTTCCGCTACCAGGCCTGCAGGAGCCGGTGGGCATAGCCGTGATCGGCGATCGCCTGCTTGTGGGTGATCGGAGCACGGGACTGATCCATGTGGCCGAGATCACGGAAAACGGCATTAGCGCCTTGGGAACCGTTGCCACCGAAGCACAGGAGCTGCTGGGCATTACCGTTGGACCAGATCAGCAGATCTGGTACGTCGATCGCGCTGCCGGTACGGTGCATTGTCTGGAGTTCCAGCAGCAACCAACGATCAGGGCCGAGCGTGATGTGGCCGCCCTTGATGTGACCGACAGCCTGACCTTCTTCTACGCATCGGTCACAGACGGACCGCATCGGTTTGCCGTGACAGTTGTTGGATCAGATGCAGAGCATACCGACACCCTCACGGTGCTAGATGCTGCGGTGTTGCGCGTACCCATCACGCTGTCTGACTCGCTGCAGGTGTACACCGTCCAGGTGCAAGATCTGGGTTCTGGAGTACAGGCTTCTACGATCGTTGCCCACCGCGGCCTACAGCGCGTGATTGCCGACGACGCCCCCATGGAGACCTTCCGCTTTCCAGAAGCTGTGCTGCTCACCGACCGCAGAGGATATGTCCCGATGCGATCGGATGTGTTTTTGCGCCTTGCCGACTCCCTGACGCATCTGCGCGTTGTGGCCTGGAATGGTGGCTCGAGCGGAGAGCTCAGCCCGGCCGACGAAGCCGTGCTGACGTCCGTGATGCAGCGCAACGTCAGTGTACTCTTCGTGGCCGACGATCCCTGTCTTGTGCGGACCGAGACGCCAGGCAGTGAAGACTTCTTCGCACTGTTTGGTGCTTCGGTGCAGGGGGCTGACCTAGGCACGAATGAAAACGGACAAAGACTCTTCAGCGGTGTTCCCGGTGATTCCGTCTCTGGTGGCCTAGGCCTGATTGATTGTCAGTTGGCCCGTCTGGATCATCACCGTGGTGGTGATTTTGTACCCAACGTCCTGTTCGAACCAGTTGGTGCTGGGCTGGCCGTCCTGTTTGGCTATCAGTCGAGCACGGTGGGTGCCGTCCGCTCCGAAGAGCTCTACCGCAGGACCGTGCTTGTAGGCATCAACATGGCTCGCTGGCTGGACGGCCTGCAGCGTACCCAGTTTCTGGACCAGTCTCTGGCGTGGCTGGAAGCTACCCCAATAGAGATCATCGATGATACCACCACCTCGGTTGGTCATCCTCAACATTCGTCCTCCGCTGTAGCGCTGGCAATCCACGGTACGGAGTCTGTAACGCCGATGGCCGTAGTCCGTGGTGTTGCATCGGATATCCAGCTAGACCTGTTTGCGGCCACCGGACAGAGACTCGCACGCCTGTATGCAGGACCTGTAGATGGCGAGGTTCACATTCCGATCAACGTGGCAAGCATCGCACGTGGAACACACTTTGTTGTGCTGCGACACCAGGGAACGATTACCCATCGCTCCATCATTGTGCGCTAGGGTCGTATGCCGTCAACACATGTCTTTGGAAACAACCAGGACGCCGACCTAGAACTGTTGCTGTCGGAGGGCCGGAAACATCTGACGAGGTTCAACGAAGACCTTGTCCGCAAGGCCTTTGCGTTCTGTGTTGATGCACACAAACTGGACGTGCGCGCTACCGGCGAACCGTACTACACCCACCCGCTCCAGGTGGCCTTGATCGTGATTCAAGAGATTCCCCTCGACGACATCTCAGTGATCGCAGCACTCCTCCACGATGTGGTGGAGGATACCACATATTCACTGCGAGATATCGAGCGGGAATTTGGTCAAGAAGTCGCCAACATCGTTGATGGTGCCACGAAAATCGACGACGTCTTCAAAACGCGTGAGATTACACAGGCAGAAAACTACCGGAAGCTTCTGCTCTCGCTGGTCAACGACGTTCGTGTGATCCTGGTGAAGTTTGCCGACCGACTGCACAACATGCGTACCATCGATGGATTGTCGCGCCAGCGTCAGGAGCGCATGGCCCACGAAACGATGGAACTCTACGCTCCGTTTGCCCATCGCTTCGGCCTGGGAAGCATCAAGTGGGAGCTGGAGGATTTGTCCTTCAAGGTGCTCAACCGTGAAGCCTACGACGACATCAAGCGACAGCTGAACTCCACGCGAGAGGATCGCACACAGTTCATCGAGTCGTTTGCTGCTCCTATTGCAGAACAGTTGCGAACCCACGGCCTGGACTTCGAGATCAACGGCAGGCCGAAGCACCTGTACTCCATCTACAAGAAGATGGTCACCCAAGGCAAGACGATCGATGAACTCTACGACCTGTTTGCCGTCCGCATCATTCTGAACACCAGCGATAACAACGACTGTTTCCTTGCCTACGGTATCGTCTCGGAGATCTACCGTCCGGTACCAGAGCGTTTCAAGAACTACGTATCGATGCCGAAGAAGAACGGCTACCAGTCGCTGCACACCACCGTGATTGCTACCGACGGTAAACGCGTCGAGGTTCAGATTCGCACACGCGATATGCACGAGCGCGCAGAGCGAGGCGTGGCGGCCCACTTTCGGTACAAAGCCGATACGGGCGCAACCGCATCGTGGATTGGCAACGCCGATCTAGAAGAGTGGGCAAACTGGGTGCGCGACGTCTTCGACTCGGCCGGAGATGAAGCAGCAGAACAGCTACTGGAGAGCTTCAAGCTGAACCTGTACCAGGATGAGATCTATGCCTTCACGCCAAAGGGTGACCTCCGCATCCTACCAAAGGGCGCTACTCCCATTGATTTCGCCTTCGACATTCACTCCCAGGTAGGAGCTCGCTGCATCGGTGCTAAGGTGAACGGCAAGATCGTGCCTCTGGATCACGCCCTATCGACGGGTGACCAGGTAGAGATTCTCACGTCGCGCAATCAATCTCCACACCGAGACTGGATTCGTATTGCCGTAACCCACAAGGCACGGACCCACATTCGCCGTATTCTCAACGAGCAGCGTTCCGATACGCCAGCGCCCCCTCCCCCCCGACAGCGCGGTGTGCGCTCTGCCACTCCGCCGTCATCTCCTGCGCCATCTCCAGCAGCCGCACCATCGGCGACACCTTCGGCGGCAGTGATGCGGGATCAGGGCGACGGTGTCACGATTGTTGGCGATGAGTCTCCAACCGGCAAGGTGATGTTTTCCTACGCCCGATGCTGCAATCCCGTACCCGGCGACGACATCATTGGAATCGTGACCATTGGCTCCGGGATCAAGGTTCACCGATTGGGCTGCCAAAACGTGCGGGCACTCGAAGATCGGCTCAAGGAGCGACTGATTCCCCTTGAGTGGAGCCCAACGGCTCGCGGCGTGTTTCTGGCGTCGATCAAGATCACGGGCGATGACCGCGCCGGCATGCTTAACGACATCACCAGTGCCGTGATTTCGGTGGCCAATACCAACATTCGCGGCGTGAACATCGACGCCTTCGACTCAATCTTTGAGGGCATCCTGTCGGTCTACGTGCGTGATACGGCCCACGTGGAGGCCATCTTCGACAAACTTCGCCATATCCGAGGCGTCCGAACGGTGGAGAGATTCTCAGAGTAGAACCGCTATATTTGACACTGGCCAATATCTCTACTCACGGTACGGGACAGCTACGTTGGAACTACAGGTTTTGCTCTTCACGATCTTTGCGATCGGAGCAGTGACGACAGCGCTCTTGACGATCACGCGGCGTAATCCGGTGTCATCGGCCATGAACCTCGTAGCGCACTTCTTCATGCTCAGCGGGCTGTATCTCACCATGGAGGCGCAGTTCGTTGCTGCCGTCCAAGTTCTGGTATATGCTGGTGCGATCATGGTGCTGGTGGTGTTTGTGATCATGCTTCTAAATTTGGGCAAGGAGCAGCAACTCGCCGAGCGCGGTAATGCCGTACGTCAAACGCTGGCCTTTGCCACGGCGGGCATGTTTGCCGTGATGATGATCATGGCTGTTGTTGGTGGCCCTTCGGGCAAAACGGCACTGCACGAGAATGCCGCCATGATTGGTACGACTGAGAACATTGGACAGGTACTCTTTACCGAATACCTCTTCCCCTTTGAGGCGGTCTCGCTGCTGCTCCTAGCGGCCCTGATCGGTTCGGTTATTCTGGCCAAGCGTCACATCAAAGAGGAGGCCTAACCATGGGTGCATTTTCGCTACCAACGTCGATTCCACTGGATTACTATCTGATTCTCTCCGCCGTGCTGTTCGTGACCGGCGTCGTTGGTGTGATCACGCGTCGCAACGCCATCATCATCTTCATGTCGATCGAGCTGATGCTCAATGCTGTGAACTTGTCGATGGTAGCCTTCTCGGCCTTCCTTGGCGATGTTGCCGGGCAGATGTTCGTGTTCTTCATTATGGCTGTTGCAGCAGCAGAGGCTGCCGTAGGCCTGGCCATCGTCCTGGCACTCTTCCGGAACCGTCGCACGGTGTACGTGGACGAAGTCAATATCATGAAGTGGTAAGAGGTACTATGCTCCTGATTCGCTCCCTTCTCGCGATTGTTCTGGTAGGTTTTGTTGGCAGCAGCTGTACAACCACCAGTCCGGATAGTCAGGCACAGCAACTCACCCTGCAGGAGCTCACGGAGTCGCCGGGCTATGCGTGGTTTCCGGCTGAAATGACCACCTACACGCCGAGAGCCCCCTATGTTGCCCAAGTAGCTGCAAACTTCGATGCCCAGTCCACCAAGGTATGCGTGTTTGTGCGTCCGTCGTGCTCCTGC
>JAURGP010000053.1 GCA_030833725.1 Candidatus Kapaibacterium sp.
GGGGGCTTTCACCCCAGTAGCTTCAAACGAATACTCCGTGGCATCACCAGTAATCTCGGCGATCTCCTCATCGGAAGCACCGGCATCCTCGGCATAGTGCTTTCGATCTGCTTCTGGTACCACTACCTGCTGCAGGACACCCTGCAACACAATCGTTTTTCCCTTCAGGCTCGACGGGACAAAGAAGCCATAGTCCTTAAACGTGACGCGAATCTGCTGATCGCCGTCGGTCACCATCATCCAGCAGCCCTTGGCTGGACATACGTCCGTAACTGTGGCCGTAACGATCGTGGTAGTATCGATCATGCGATCTTCTACAGCCCGGCGCAACGCCGTAGGTGCGACCCCAGCTGCGGGCGCCATACCATACACGCCGTCTGGAGCAAGTGGTACGGAGTTTTCACCTTCATGGCCATGAACAGCAGCAGTTGCCAACATCGCGACAACCACGATTATCAAGTGTTTGATCCGTTTCATCCTCGATTCCTTACGTACTTTGGTGTGGTGATCAACTGTCAAACATAGGAAAACGGCCGATCGATGAGATGTGTCGTGCAACGCGTATCCTCTGCCAACGTGCACGTTGACGGACGCGAGGTGGGTTCTATTGGTGCTGGCCTGTGCGTGCTAGTGGGTATCACGCACACGGATACCGCTCGCGAAGTGGCATGGATGGCCGATAAGCTCTTGGCCCTCCGTGTGTTTGCTGATAGCGATGGGAACATGAATCGTAGCCTTGCCGATGTCGGAGGGGGCGTGTTGATCGTATCGCAGTTCACGCTCTACGGCGACCTGAAGAAAGGAACTCGCCCGAGCTTCATCCACGCTGCACGTCCCGACGTAGCCGCTCCCCTCGTTGATCTGCTCGTGCAGGAACTACGAGAAAGGGCCCGGGAATTCCCGAGCCCTATTGCGATCGAAACTGGTTCGTTTGGAGCAATGATGCAGGTGTCGCTGGTCAATGATGGTCCGGTGACCATCATCCTCGACAGATCTGCTACAGCGTAACGGTGTCTTCGTTCATGCTCTCTAAGCTGCGTACCATGGCGGCTAGCGCCTGGGTTGCCAGGGCACCGTCAATCACACGGTGATCGTACGTAATGGAGAGGTAGACCATGCTGCGAATCACGATCACATCTTCGCCGTCGAGTGTGCGCACAACGGGACGCTTCTGGATTGCACCGATGCCGATAATCGCCGTTTGTGGCTGATTGATCACGGGTGTACCGAACAGCGATCCGAAGGAACCCACGTTGGTGAGCGTGATCGTACCGCCGGCAATCTCGTCAGGACTGAGTTTCTTTGCCTTCGCTCGATTACCGAGATCGTTCATCGTCCGGGCAATGCCCGTCACATTCATGATGTCGGCATTCTTCACCACTGGCACAATCAAGTTGCCGTCGGGCGTAGCCGCAGCCATGCCCAGATTCACGCGGCGATGACGCAGGATGTTCTTGCCGTCAACGCTCACGTTAATCATCGGGAAGGCTTTCACACCATCCACCACCGCCACACCAAAGAATGGTGTATAGGTCAACTTGAACCCTTCACGCTTTTCGAAGGACCCCTTGACCTTCTCACGTAGCTTCACGATTCCTGTCACATCTGCTTCGGCTACACTGGTAACGTGCGGCGACGTCTGCTTGCTGCGCACCATGTGGTCGGCAATGAGCTGACGCACGCGATCCATCTGGATCACTTCAATGTCGTCGGTTCCGTTGGAAGTGCTCAACGATGCGGAAGCAACCGCCGGAGCAGCCACAGGAGCAGCAGCCGGACGCGGCGCGGATGGTGTGACGGGAGCAGATCCACGGTTCTGGAGGTATGCTAACATGTCGTTCTTCGTCACGCGACCCTCTAGACCAGTGCCAGGAATGGCATCAAGTTCTGCAGCCGACAAGCCTTCAGCCGAAGCAATGCTGCGCACGAGCGGCGAGTAGAATCGTCCTCCGGATGTGCGAGGAAGAGCCGAAACAGAGGCTGTTGCGATCGCAGCTGGGGCCACCGGTGCCGGAGCTGTTGCTACCGGAGCTGTTGCTGGTGCTGGAGCTGGAGCTGTTACTGGTGCGGCCGCTGGAGCCGGTGCGGCTACTGCGGCACCAGTTGAAAGTTTTGCAATCACGGCACCAACTTCTACTACATCACCCTCGCTGGCAAGATGTGCTACAAGCGTACCCGATGCCGGCGAAGGAACTTCGGTATCGACCTTGTCCGTCGAGATCTCCAATAGGACGTCGTCGCGCTCAACGGTCTCTCCGACCTGCTTCACCCAGCGGAGAATGGTTCCTTCTTGAATCGACTCGCCCATCTTGGGCATCACAACGTCAACATCTCCCGCACCTGCAGGAGCTGCTGGAGCCGGTGATGGTGTTGGTGTTGGTGTTGGTGTTGGCGTTGGAGCTGGAGCTGCGGCCGGAGCCGGCGCTGGAGCTGTTGCGTCGGAACTCAGGATGGCAATCACCTTGCCAACTTCCACCACATCACCTTCAGCAGCACGGATTTCAACGATGGTACCTGCTGCCGGTGATGGAACTTCCGTATCGACCTTGTCGGTCGATATCTCGAGGAGGACGTCGTCTCTCTCCACCGTATCGCCGACGTTCTTCACCCAGCGGAGGATGGTTCCTTCTTGAATCGACTCGCCCATCTTGGGCATCACTACTTCGATACTCATTCCGAATACTCTTCTGTGATGGTGTGTGGTAGCTGCGAAATTACGTCAAAATCCAACAGCCCGGTCACGGACTAGCGCATCACAACTTCTGCGCCGAAACCAGATGGCGGACGGCTTCGCCAATGGCAGGATGTGCAAACGAAAATCCAGAGCCGAGCAGACGCATCGGATAGGCTGCCGTTGAATCATCCACGGTGTCGGCCATCGTTCCCAGAGCAAGATACAGAAGGGGCTGTGGCACACGAAGCCAGATCGGGCGATGCGTTGCCTGGCCCACGGCGTGAACGAATTCGCGCATCGTGATCATCTCCGGGGCCGTCACGTTATACACGCCATAGGCCGATCCGGACGTTGCCGCCCAGACAATCGCCTGCATGGCATCGTCGACGTGAATCCAAGGCATGTACTGGTTGCCTGACCCGAGCACTCCACCCAGGAAGGATCGAACAAGTGGAAGGAGCTTGCCCAGCGGGCCACCGGAGAGCTCCAGCACCGGTGCCATGCGCAGGATGACTACGGTGGTCGCGTCTTCGGCCTTGCGAGCCTCTGCTTCCCACCACGCACTCAGTTGGGCAAGGAAGGTCTTACCCTGCCCCATACCTTCGTTACTGGGAGTGGTAGTGTTTCCGTAGTAGCTGATACCCGACAGGTTCACCAGCACGGGTGGTGTAAGGTTACCCCGCACAGCGCTGTCCAGAATGGCTTGCACCACGGCGCGTGTTGGCTCTAGTCGGCTGCGCGTGAGCTCGCGGCGACGGGCATTTGTCCAACGCTTCTCTCCGATGTTCGCACCTGCGAGATTGACCACTGCCAACGCGCCGTCGACGGCCGTACCCAGATGCTCATAGCCAACACCTCGAGCTCCAGCGGCAGATTTGCCGGATCGCGATACGTTCACAACCTCATATCCCATCTTCTGTAGGTGGGCCGAAACACGGGACCCCAACATACCGGAGCCCCCTACCAAAACGATTCTCCTGCTCATCCTGTTGTACTCCTTGATCTTCGGCGTTGATAACGCAAAAAGCGCACGACGCGTTCACGCCATGCGCTTTGATGTTCACACACCAGTTCCTGCGGTTACTCAGGTCCGTTACTCTTGCGAAATCACCCACACCTTGAGCGGTGCAGCGATATCGGCATGGAGCTTGACCTTCACCTCAAACACGCCCAGCGTCTTAATCGGCTCGTCAATCACGATAGAACGACGATCGATCTTGAATCCACGAACTTCGAGCTCTTGGGCAATCATCTGACCAGTGACCGAACCAAACAGACGGCCTTCTTCGCCCACCTGCATAGGAATCGAAACTTGTAGGTCCGCCAGCTGAGCGGCAACCACTTCGGCGCTCTGCTTGGCCTTCTCCATCTTCACGGCGTACTGCTTCTTTTCCGTTTCCAGGGCGCGCATCGCACTATCCGTGGCAACGTAGGCCAGTTGACGTGGGATGAGGAAGTTGCGAGCGTAGCCAGACTTTACAGTGACAACCTCGCCAATCTCGCCGAGATTCGGCACGTTTTGACGCAAAATGATTTTCATGGTCGTAATTCCTTACACGACGAGATTTAGTTGCTGGGGGAGTTCTTTTCTTCCTCGGCCAACTGAGCGGCACGAGCGGCTTGGGCTTCGGCGCGCACCTTACGGAAGTCGCGAAGCTTCAGATCGAGCTGTAGCGACAGGTGACGCATCACCTGCTCCTCAAGCGTGAAAAACCGCTCGAGCTGTGGTAGCACGTCCGCATCGGCCTCGAAAGCCATGTAGACGTAGTAGCCATTGTACTTTTTGGCAATGGGATAAGCCAGTCGGCGACGGCCCCATTCGTTGATTTCGAGGAACGAACCACCACGCTCGGTGATGAAGTCGTTAACGCGCTTGACGATCGCTGCAATCTCGCCATCTTCGAGGGCGGCGTTGAGGATGTAGGTCGACTCGTAGGCTCGACGGATACCCATATGTACTCCTGTGTGCTCCTGTGGTTGCGTAACGCAGCCGACGACAAGCTAATTGTGATTCGTCGGCAGGATGACATGTTCTGGATCGGTTACTGACTGGATCACGATGCCAGAGCCGACAAACATACGGTACAAGTTGGTCGCGTGCAAGTCAGGCGGGCGAGTTCTGTCCTACCTAAAGCGCTCACCGAGGTACCTGCCAACGTGGAGGTCAAGTTGGAGGTTGACCTGTTTCACGTAACTTCGCAGTCCATGTAATTCACAACGTGTACCACATCCTACGCAGTCCGCACCATGTCCGAGCAGACGCCCGTCCCCGGTAATCCCGAGGCATCCTCCAGCGACCAGATCGAGCAGAACGAGCAGATTCAGCAGAACGAGCTCTCGACGCCTCCTACTCCACCCTCACCCGACACCGTGACCGATCCAACGACGGCTGCTGTGGGTGACAAAATCGACCTCGACGCCGTTGCAGCCAGCCAAGCGGCCCCGGCCGCTGCTGCGATCACTCCAGAGGAGTTTGAGCGCCGACAGGAAGAGGAGCGTGCTCGACGCGAAGAGGAGCGTAAGCGCCGCGTAGAAGAGCAGGAAGCGCGCGATAAAGCTTTTGCCGAACTCGAGGCGTTCAAAGCCAGTGGTACGGCCTTCAGTGTAACGATTGATGAGCGCGTGAAAGGCGGATTGCGTGGATCCTACAATTCACTTCGCATCTTCCTACCAGCTTCGCACTTTGGCCTGCGGAAGAATGTCTCGGAGGAGGAACTCCAGCAGTCTGTTGGTCAGACGTTCCAGGTGAAGGTCCATGAGCTCCAGGCCGATGAAGCTGGCTTCAAAAGTGCCGTGGTTTCTCGTCGCGACGTGTTAAGCGAAGAAACATGGAAGGGGCTTGAAGTGGGAGCCGTGTTCGAGGGTGTCGTGTCGTCGGTTACGGCATTTGGTGCCTTTGTGAATATTGGAGGAATCGAGGGCTTGGTGCACGTGTCGCGCTTGTCCACATCGCGCATTGAAAATCCTGCCGATGTTGTGAAGAAGGGCGATCGTCTCAAGGTCACCATCAGCGACATCGATCGCGAAAAGCAGAAACTATCACTCAGCCATCGCGAGCACGAAGCAGATGCGTGGGAAGGTGTTGAGTCGACATTTGCCGTAGGCACGAAACACAGCGGCGTTGTGAAGCGCATCACAGATTTTGGTGCCTACGTTCAAGTAGCTCCGAAGATCGAGGGATTGCTCCGCATCAGTGAGCTCTCTTGGACCCAGCGCGTCAAGCATCCGTCGGATGTCATCTCCGTTGGGCAAACCATCGACGTCCAAGTGCTTGATGTCAACCCTGGCAAGCATCAAATGTCGCTCGGATATAAGCAGACACAGCCAAATCCATGGTTGACGATTGCCGAGCAGCTGCCGGTTGGCACGGAAACCACCGGCGTGGTGCAGCATGTTACCACCCAGGGGGCGGTGCTGCGCATCAACGATACGTTCGACGGCTTCATGCCACGCAGCAAGATGGCCAGTGCCGGCAAGGGCAAGAAGGTTGATCTCGAAGTTGGACAGACGGTGGAATGCTTCGTTGCCGACGTCGACCCCGGTGCTGCTTCTCTCATCCTGGCGATGAAGAATGAGGACGGTACGCCTGCCGGTGCGAATGATCGCGATCGCGATCGCAACCGTGATCGTGATCGTGGTGGATATGAGCGCGGTGGCAACCGACCACCCAAGCAGGATCTACCGCCGGCTCCCGGCATGACGTTGGGTGACCTCCTGAACGATGCTTCGAAATCAAAGCTGAGCAACGACTGATCTGCATGAGGTGGTATCGCCTCGGTGTGGTGGCCTTTATCATGGCCGTACTTGTGACCGTGGTCACGGGTACGGCCATTGCACAAACTCCCTCAACCAACGCGCTGCAACCTCGCGTCTTGTCGCCGGCAGAGTACCTCATGGGTGATACGTCTTCGACAGCAGCGGGGTTGTTGTTGCCAGGTACGATTGCATCGCCCACCTCACAACAACAGGACAGCCTGTATGCACGTGCGCTCGCCACGGTGATCTCAGCACGTGCTCGATTCCTGTTCGACCTGCGTACCCTTGGACAGTCGATGGCACTGCAGGTAGACTTGAGTCCCCGGCTCTCCGAGTGGGAGCGGATTCGTGCCAACATGACCATACCGCCCGAGTTCCTGGTTCCCTCTCCCCAGGAGCGCACGCAGCGCGAACTCAACATCGCCCGGTCCATGTACGTACCGGGCGTACTCCTCGTTCCGATGGGCACGGGAAATCTGCAAGTCACCTTTGGAGACATCGCCAAGGTCTTCGGACTCGAGGAGGATGTGTCCCCTCGCATCCGCTACGTCGTGGACGAAACCATCGAAGTCACGATCGTGATCTACTCCTCCAGTGCCGTCCAGGTGGCTACGCTCTTTAACGGGATTCAACCGCCAGGAGCCTATGAAATCGTCTGGAACGGCCGCGATGACGGCAACGGTGGCGTGGGCGCTGGCGACTACATTGCTGAGGTCCGACTCGGCTCACTAAAATTGATGCGGAAGCGGATCGTCTGGCCACCCCGATGATTCGAAAGCACCAGCGTGCCACCTTCTTGACCATTCTGCTGTGCACGGCTCTACAGCTCAGCAGTGCCCAGGGGTTGTATCCAGATTCGACGATCGTCGTGCGTTTTGTAGGGGGCTCTCCACTCGCACTGGAGTGGATGCAGTCGGGACGATCCGGAGCGATCTCCGAGTTCAACACGATCCTTGGGCCGCACACCAGTGCGACGTTTCTCCAGCATGGCACGCTCCGTGCCGCAGAGAAGGCACTGCAGCGACGCAAAACCGCTGAACAACCGAGCGAGCAACCACCCGCATCACTGTCTGCGTTGAACCACATTGCCGTTTTACGCTATCGCAGTGCCATCGATCCCCTGATGGCCGCCAGGAAGCTGTCACAGCATCCGGACGTGGTCTATGCCGAGCCGCTGTACAACCGCTCTCTGGTGGATGCACCCAACGACTCCCTTGCGCCAGAGCAGTACTACCTCAAGCTCATCCAGGCGCCTGATGCATGGGCGGTGGTTGGCGACGCCCAGCCGGTACTGGTGGGTATCGTCGATACGGGTGTCGACACCTCGCACCTCGACCTGAATGCGAACATCTACCGCAATGCCGGTGAAACGGGACTCGATAGCCTTGGTATGGATCGCCGCGTGAATGGGGTCGACGACGACAACAACGGCTTTGTGGATGATTGGATGGGTTGGGACTTTGCCGGCACAGCAGGAACCGATGCCGACAACATGCCCCTTCCCGGCAATCTGCATGGAACACACGTAGCAGGCACGGTAGCCGCCCTCATCAATAATGAACGCGGTATCGCCGGTGTGGCTACCGCAGCGCGCGTCCTTGCGGTGAAGGTTGGCTTGGACAATCCAAACTCACGATCGGTTCAGCAGACGGCCGATGGCATTCTCTACGCTGCTGCCATGGGCTGCGACGTCGTCAACTGTTCATTTGGAAGCCCATCGTCCTCCTTTGCGGAGCTGGACGTTATCATGGCGGCTACGCAACTAGGCGCGCTGATCGTTGCCGCTTCAGGCAACGACGGCACTGATCGCGCCTACTACCCTGCTTCGCACGAACCGGTGCTGTCCGTCACGGCAACGAACGCCTTCGATCGCCGGGCCTTCTTTGCAAACGTGCATCGTACCGTGGACGTTGCCGCTCCCGGAGACAACATCCTGGCAACCATCCCCGGCAATGCCTACGACTACCTTGATGGCACGTCCATGGCATCACCCATCGCCGCAGCCGTAGCAGCCATGGTCAAGGCCACGCACCGCAACTTGAGTCCTCAGGAACTCCATGCCACGGTCTCTGCGAATAGTGTAGCCATTGATTCGATCAATCCTGCATGGAAAGGACTCATGGGCACCGGCAGAGTGAATGCTCTGAGTGCCGTGGAGCGCCGTGCTCGCGAGTTTGCTACGATTCCCGACGTCACCTTCACCGATCGAGACGGCAATGGCATCTTCGAGGCCGGTGACATCATCGACATTCAGCTCCGCATTGCCAATCATCTGGATGAGCTCACCACTCCATCTGTGGAGCTTCAACTCGCTCCGTCGACCTTCACGCCCACACTCCTGGTGGGAACAGTACCCCTGCCGCCGTTATTGCAGGGGGCTTCGGCATGGGCGCCCACAACATGCACCATTCAGCTCCCGGCGGATCTCCCGGTGAATGCTACGCTCTCGCTCATGGCCCTGATCAACAACGGCACCGGCAAGACGGTTGGCCGACAGATGCTTTCGACCACCGTGAATCCATCATACCGTACGCTTCGGGCCAACAACGTCACGGTATCGGTCACCTCTACGGGCAACATTGGCTACAACGACTATCCTGAGAATCTGCAGGGAGAGGGCTTCCGCATTGGCGACCTTGACAGCTGGCTGTTTGAAGGCGCTGTCCTCATCGGATCGTCGCCGCTGAACCTACCCAACAACGCTCGAGGGGCCGACACGCGCGTCAGAGACGATGCCTTCACCGCCCGCCGATTGGTAGATGTTGTTCCGGAAACAGCTACTGCCGGCCTTCGGGCAACGATGGACTTTTCAGACAACAATGACGCCTGGCCTCTGGGTCTTGACATTGGGATGAAGGTCCTGCAACCGGCAACTCCAGAGCTGCAACAGACCCTGCTGGTACAGTTCACGCTACGTAATCCCTCGGACACAGCGATCCCCAACGTCCATGCCGCGTTGTTCTTCGACTGGGACGTTAGCCCGATGGGAGCCGAAGACGGTGTTGCTTGGGATCACCAATACGGACTTGCCATACATCAGCATGCGCGTCGGCGCGACCTCCCCACCCTTGCAGTGGGCATGCTGTCGGGGCTTCCACCGCACTTCTATGCCATCGACAACCCCGGCAATCCTGCCTCCTTTGGCATCTACGATCACTTTCTCCGCTCGGAGAAATGGATTGCAATGTCCAGCGGCATCGGTCGGGTAAACTCAACCATTACCGATGTATCAATGGTGCTTGGTGGCGGCCAGATGTCGATTGCTCCGCGGGATTCACAGCAGATCGCCTTCATGATCTTTGCCGCAAGCGACGTGCAAGCTGCTCGCGATCACAGCGTCGAGGTGCGCGCTGCAGCCGCAGATCTAGGCTTCGATACCGCCCCCTACAGGCCAATCGCATTACGTGACGCCCTGCTGAGCCTCGAAGGTGGGCAGGTGCAGCAGGCTGGACGAACCATCGTGCGGTTCGCTGTTGCAACCGAGACCCCCATCCAGCTCACGCTCGTCGATCTCTATGGGCGTGTGGTAACCACGTTGGTGCCGGAGAGCACGTACACCACCGGCACGTACGACGTTGCTGTTACGATACCGTCGGTTGCCGTGGGAACCTACTTTGTGCAGATGGCAACGGCCACCAACCGTCACACGATGCCTATTCAGGTCGTGCCGTAAGTCGGGCTACTGCCTCTACGTGGTACGTCTGTGGAAACATGTCTACCGGAGTCACTTCAGCAACCGTGTAGAGGTCGTCCAACAGGCCACAGTCGCGAGCCAATGTAGACGGATTACAACTCACGTAGCTGATGCGAGGGGCCCGAACCGATCGCAAGTGCTCCACCAACATCGGATGCATGCCGGCACGTGGCGGATCGATAATGATCACGTCCGGTGACGGTGCGGCCTTCAATGCCTCGATGGCTGCTGGAGCATGCAGGTCCAACACGTGGAACTCGGCATTGGTGATGCCGTTACGTTGTGCGTTGGCTCGTGCATCCAGGATCGACGATTCAACCAGCTCTGCTGCCCACACATGCGAGGCCTGGCGGGCTGCGGGGA
>JAURGP010000054.1 GCA_030833725.1 Candidatus Kapaibacterium sp.
GCTCATCGCCGGAGTGATCAGCTTGCGTGAAGTTCACACCAACGTTACTGATCACCCCTACGGTAACGGTTGGCTTGGCGTTGTTATCGAACAGGCCGAAGGGATTACCAAAGGCAATCGCCCACTCCCCCACCAGGACGTCGTCGCTATTGGCCAGATCGAGGAAGGGGAGGTTGTTTCCCGTGATCTTGAGCAGAGCAACGTCACTGACGGGGTCGGAACCCACCACCTCCGCATCGTACTTCTCACCATTGGTGAGCGTCACGACCACCTTGCTGGCATTACCGGCCACGTGATCGTTGGTCACCACGTAGCCATCGTCGGAGATCAAAAAGCCGGATCCCACACCGTGAACCTTGTACTGCTCGCGGTACTGCCGTGGCCCAAAGAACCTCTCGAAGAAGGGATCACCAAAGCCACCGCCAAAGGGGTTCCGGTACACCTGTTCGCGGATCTCCGTGACAGAAATCCCGACAACTGCTGGCGAGCATCGCTCTACCGCGCGCGTGATCGCCGTTCGGCGGCTACGATCCAGATCGTCGGCCACCAGCACCTGCTGCAGGCTCGCGGCCAACAGGACGGCAGCAATCCATCGTGTAACGTGCTTCATGGGCGCAATCGTCGAATAACGCAGGGTTTTAGTGTTACCGGTAACTTCGCACGTATGCTGTCCGACTCCGATCACATCCCCTTCTACGACGTTGCCCTGCCGATTCCCCGATCGGCGCCACTCACGTACGCGTGGGAGGGCACGGAACTGCAGCCGGGCATCCGCGTTCTGGTGCCACTGGGAAGTCGCATTCTGACAGGAACGGTTGTGGGACGTGCTGCCACGGATCGTAGCCAGGTCCGGCCGATCGAAGAGGTGCTGGATGTGCAGCCCAGTATCCCACCCGTCGTGCTGGAACTCACGCGACGCGTTGCCGAGTACTACCTCTGCTCCTGGGGCGAGGCCCTCGATGCGGCACTGATCAGTGGGTTAACGCCACAATCAGTGGTCTACCTCGAGCTGACAGCAGAGGGACTGTCTGCTGACCTCGACGCGATGTCTCGCAGCGCTCCCCGCCGAGCGGCGCTCCTAGACTACCTTGTGCAGCATCCTGGTCCCCAGCGTGTGAGCCACCTCCAGCAGAAACTCGGCACCACATCGATTGCGCAGCAGGTAGAGTCGCTTGTGCGGATGGGGCTGATCACAGCCGAAACGGAGATCGAGCGTCAACGTGGACCACGACGACTTCGCGCCGTGCAACTGTCGAGTGCCGCAGCCAATGATGACGAGGCCCTGCGTGCTACGTTTGATGACCTTGACCGACGTGCTCCAAAGCAGTCGTTGCTGTTGGGTCACCTCTACCTGCAGCACCATCGGAAGGAGCCGCCGCAGCCCGCCACACAGCTCGCTGCACAGCTGGGTGTCACAACTTCTGTGCTGGAGGGTTTGGTGGCCAAGGGGCTTGCCGAGTGGGTGGAGGTCGAGCGATCGTCAACGCAGCGCGTCACGAGATCATCGTTCACAACGCGCGACGAGCGTACACTCACACTCTCGGCCGAGCAGCAACGGGCTGTTGATCGGATTACTGCGTGTGAGGACACGTTTACCGTATTCCTTCTGGACGGCGTTACGGGTTCAGGCAAAACGGTGGTGTACCAACGCGCCATCGAGCGGTGCCTCAACCGGGGCCGCACGGCACTGATGCTGGTACCTGAGATTGCTCTGACTCCCCAGTTGTACGATCGCTTCGTAGCGCTATTCGGTGCATCCGTAGGCCTGATGCACTCACGGATGTCGATGCAGGAGCGGCTGGACATGTGGAACCGCATACAGTCAGGCGAAGTTCGTCTTGTGATTGGTCCGCGCTCGGCTGTGTTTGCTCCTCTGCTGAACGTAGGAGTGATCATTGTGGATGAAGAGCATGAACCCTCGTATAAACAGGATGATCCATCACCTCGCTACAACGGCCGTGACGTGGCCATCATGCGTGGTCAACTCGAGAAATGTCCGGTGATTCTCGGCTCTGCCACTCCATCACTGGAAACCTACGCGAACGCCGACGATCATCGCTACGAGCGACTCGTACTGGCTTCACGTGCCGATCAAGCCGAACTACCAGCCGTGCATATCGTAGATCTGCGATCAGCTCGGAAATCCGGACACATGCACGGGACGCTCTCCGCTGAACTCGTTTCGGCGATGAAGCTACGTCTCGATCGAAACGAGGCGACGATTCTGTTTCTCAATCGGCGCGGCTATGCCAACGCCTTGCTTTGCGATGACTGTGGGCATGCACCGGAGTGCCCCCACTGCAGTGTAGCGCTGACCTATCACAAAACAGCGTCAGCACTGGCCTGTCACTACTGCGGATACCGGCAACCTGCATTGACGGCCTGCACGACGTGCGGAAGTACGGAGTTGCGTGAATCTGGCACAGGAACGCAGCGGGTTGAGGAGGATGTCCGCAAAGCGCTTGAGGGAACAGGAGCCGTGATCGAGCGCATGGATACCGATACAATGAAACGTCGTGGAGCACACCGAGCACTGCTAGAGCGCTTTGCCAACAACGAGATCGACGTCCTCATCGGAACCCAGATGGTAGCCAAGGGCCTCGACATCCCTCGGGTAACCCTCATCGGCGTTGTCCACGCAGATCAGGGCCTACATCAGGCAGACTTTCGCGCTGTGGAGCGAACCGCCCAGCTCTTGGTGCAGGTTTCTGGAAGAGCCGGACGTGATGCTGCCAGACCTGGTCTGGTGATGATTCAGACGTCGACTCCCGAACATCCGCTATACCAAGAACAGCTCGTGGCCGATCACCCATACCGATCAGAAACGCTCACTGCAGAGCTCGCCAGCAGAAAGCACTTGCTGTATCCGCCCTTCGGACGATTCATCGTGGTGGAGTGTAGCGGACCGATGGAGGCCGATGTAGAGCATGCCGCCCGCGTTCTTGATCGCCTGCTGCCAGCAGATCATCCTAGCTGGGTGCGGTACGGCCCCACCACGCCGTCGATTGCCCGTCTGCGCAATCGCTACCGTCGCATCATCGTGATCAAAAACAACAAAGCGTCCGACCCCACCGGTGGGCAGTGTCGGACGCTGTTGACGTCAGCGTTGCACATGTACTATGCAACCTATGCGGTACGGACGGTGCGGATCACGGTAGATATCGATGCCAATGGCACGATATAGCCTAACGATACAACCTCAGACTGCGTGTCAACACAGTTTAGGCCTTGTACGACGTGCCTCTGCGTTGACCGGCACGCTTGACCTTCTTCTGGGCCACCAGTTCGTTGAGCGGTTCGCGAAGACGACCCGATTCAACCTTCATGGCCTCGGCCAACTCCTCACGACGATAGGCCGTACCGGCATGTGCCTTCAGGAAGGCATAGACATCGCTGGTAGGAACGGCCTCCGGACGCAGTCGTGGACGGCCACGGCGCCCAGTGGCTGTGGCTACACCATGTCGACCGGCAGCTGCACTCAGCTGGGCGATGCGGGCGTCCAGCCGGGACAGTTCGGACGCGAGCTGCTTTCGTTCTTGTTGCAACTCACGCAAACGAGATTGCTGCTCAAGTGCAGCGGTGATACTTTTGATCTGTGACTGCGGAACACCCGCCTTCTGCAGATCGGAACTGACCTTCCGCAGATCAATACCTGTTTTTGTTGCCATGCCCTCTCCTTTAGCTGACAAATGTGATTGAAATATTGACACCCGTGGCAATAATACCGATTTACATGATTTTGTTACAAACCACCTGAACGATTACATGAAAACCATTCTTCTCCTTGGATCCGGAGAGCTCGGGAAAGAGTTCACGATAGCCTGCAAACGGTACGGGCATACGGTAGTTGCTGTTGACTCCTACGCTGGTGCACCAGCTATGCAGGTGGCCGACCAACATTTCGTTGTCAATATGCTTGATGGCACCGAGTTGGATCGCGTTGTAGCCACCGTACAACCGGACCTTATCGTTCCCGAGATTGAAGCGATTCGTACCGAGAGATTATCCTCCTATGAGCAGCAGGATATCCACGTCGTACCATCGGCACGCGCGGCGAATATGACCATGAACCGCAAGGCGATACGTGATCTGGCCGCTCGTGAGGCCGGCCTGCTCACGGCACGATATGCCTACGCCACAACGCTCGAGGAGTTCCAGGCGGCCGTGGCCAACATTGGATTTCCCTGTGTTGTAAAGCCCCTGATGTCGTCGAGTGGAAAAGGTCAAAGTGTGGTCCGTTCATCCGAGGACGTGGAGTTCGCCTGGACCTCGGCTATGGCCGGATCCCGCGGTGACCTTCAGGAGGTAATCGTTGAGGAGTTTATCCCATTTGAATCCGAGATAACGCTGCTTACAGTCACCCAGCACCACGGCCCAACGTTGTTTTGCCCCCCGATCGGTCACCGACAAGAGCGTGGAGACTATCAGGAGTCGTGGATTCCCCACACGATCCATCCTGTCCTTTTGGAGAAAGCTCAGCACATGGCATCGCAGATCACGGCCGCACTGGGAGGAGCCGGACTATGGGGTGTCGAGTTCTTCCTAACCGACACGGATGTATACTTCAGCGAGCTCTCTCCGCGACCCCACGACACCGGCATGGTCACGCTCAACGGATGTTTGAACCTTAGCGAGTTCGAGCTCCACGCCCGTGCCGTGCTCGGATATCCGATCCCCACCATTGAGCTTCGCACGCCAGCGGCCTCGGCGGTGATCCTGGCCCAGCGAGCATCCGATACACCACCGGTGTACAGGGGTATCGAAGAGGCGCTCTCACATCCTGACGTGGAGGTCCGCATCTTTGGCAAGCCTACGATGCGGCCGTACCGCAGGATGGGTGTAGTGGTTGCCCAAGCTTCAACGGCACAACAGGCACGTACGATAGCCAGTCAGGCTGCAGCACTCATTTCGCTAGAGTAGGTGGCGCCTAGAACGTTGCTCCGGTGATCGTCAGACGCCATTGCGGCTGATCGACCTGAGAAAGACGAACGTTGACGTCGGTGCGAAAGAACAACAGGAGTCGGTTAATGCCGAGGCCAACTTCATAGTACGCCCCTTGGCGTGTGGTTGCTGTGGACGGAAGTGTCGTAGCCGTTCGTGCCAACGTGCGAGGCGAGAACTGCGTCCATCCCACACTGCCGAACGTGATAAACTCGATGCCAAAGGAGGCAACGTTTGGGATGCGCAGCAGGCCAGGGATGACCTCGCCCCAGTTATGCGACACCGACAGCGCAGCGTAGCGATCACCGTAAAATTCTTTGACCTGCATCACGCGAAAGGCGCTACCCACGGTAATGCCAGATACTGCCGATTCCAGCGAGAAGAACTTCTGCGGGGGAACGTCTCCCCACGTCCAGCCGATGGATCCCTGCACGTCCAACGTAAACAGGGGTAACGTTGGTACTCTGAAGAATCCCGTTGCATCAAGGCGTGAGAAGGACGGCTCTCCCGGAATGGCCGTTTCAGCCGCCAACGATAAACCCGTGCGTGAGATTCGTCGTTCTGGCCGATCGTGCAGGAAGAGCTCAACGCCCATTGTGGAGAGTGAACGGTCTTCTACCGCAGGGTTGTCTCGTGCCGTGGTCGATCGTCCAAAGGCCGACCACACATCGTGACTTCCAGCCGTAGCATGCCGCTCAGATCGAACAAAGGCTCGGATGCTGTTGGGCCGTCCGAATCGCCCGTTTTGAATGAATCGCAACTGACCCCAAGCGTACGAAGCGCCCGCCTCCCAACCATCGGCATAGTAGTAGTCGCCGTAGTCGTTGCCGAACAGAAGAGTTGTGGCGGTAATGAGCGACCGTCGCACGCCAAACGGATTGTCGCGCCGGACAAGCTCAGAGTACAGGTTCGCGTCAACACTCCACAGCTGCGATCGATCGAGGAAGTACCGTCCACCCGCAAAGCCATACCATCGTTGGTCCTGCACACCATACCCCGCCCGAAAACGCAGCTCAACTGCCGTATCCGGGCGAAACCATAGCCCCATACCCAGATAGACCCCATGAATGCGGTTATAGCGGAACACATCGTCGGTGGTGGAGAATGGTTCGCGGTTCAGCCGGTTGGCGAGGACGGCAAGCTCGCCAAAGATGCCTTCCAACAACGTACTGCCCGCACTATCAGGATTATCGCGCAACAGCTGAATCTCCTGGTACGCACGCACTTCTTCACGACGCAGCGGCAGCTTCTCGTTCACATCCCAGAACACGGAATCAAAGGTTTCGGCCGAAGACAAGGCCTCGACGCGACGTTGATCGAAGACGTCGGTACTGAACGGCGTGCGAACGTCGTAGTCGTAGCAGAACGTCGTGAGCTCCACATCCAAGCGTGGAGCAAACACGAACAGCACCGATGCCGTCAGCGATGATGATAGCCACAGGGCCTCGGGAACAACAATGGAATCGGCTACCGTGAACGTCTGGCGAACGGTCAGCGACGCATCAAACGGCAGGTTGACGGCCGGTGTAGGTACAAGCCGCACCTCAAGAGGGCGATGTTCGATGCGATTGATGAAGAGAGTACCCTGCAGGGCCTTGAGCCGATCTGTGCGTGCCGTAGCGCGGATCCGTACAACGGAATCCTCGGCTGATGTTTCCAGAACGAAGTGGTAATCGTCTAGGGCATCCTCGCTGAATGGAGTGAGCATGCGCTCTCCGATCACGGTCAATTCGTCATCGTACGTGTTCAGCGTTGTTCCGATCGCTACGATGTTGGCCTGTGGGGGGATGTTGGCCGTTTGACGACGCTGGATAATCTCGTTGAAGAACCGATCTGGCAGTTCAACATAGCCGCGTGAGTAGGTCTCCAGGATCGAGAACACGGACGTGTCTCCCCTGCCGGAACTGCGCATCGCCGTGGTAGTATCCGTGGTGATGACAAGCTTGGTGTAGAGCATGTGGGAGTACTGTTGCAACGATGCGAGCTGCTGCTGTTTTCGCTTGAGTACTTCACGCATGATCTGTACCGCAGGATCTTCGCTCGTGACCACGACCTCCGGAGTGCGCAAGGCAGACTCCTCGAGGCGTATCTCGATGGCCGTGTCACCGGCGGCGCAGGCAACCGTATCGGAGCGGTAGCCAATCAGCGATACGACGATGCGGGCAGCAGCGCGGTGTTCCCTTGGCATGGGAAGGACAAATCGACCCTCACGATCACTGATCGTGGATGGGACACGGCCAGATCCCAGCAGACGGATGGTAACAAATCGCAACGGTTCGCCCGTACCAGAATCAACTACCCTACCGGCACAGCGGCTCGATCGCTCCTGTGCTTCCACTCCTTGGGCAGCAACACTAAGTGCCAGGGCAATCAGAACAACCAGCATCACCAACGCCCTACGGCCGCTGACGAACGATCGCTTCAGCGTCGGCCTGAGCATCCTTCAAGGCCTTCTCTGGCGTGGCATTGCCAAGCAGGACCTTGACCGTCGCCTCTTCAATGATCGCCTCTAGATCCAACCACTGTGGATGCACAGGCGTCATGCGTGCAAACTGTAGTTGACGCGCAAAGACTGCTTTCATCGGATCGCTGATGAGTTCTGGGGCCTGGTACGTTGACGTATCAGCTGGAAACCCCGCAGCCGGGACGGCTTTGCAGAAGGCCAGTGCCTGATCACCGCGCGTGAGGAATTGCACCAACTCCCGAGCTCTCTGTGTGGACTTCGTAGCAGCGTTAACGGCAAGGTACTCGCCGCCGGCAAACGACACACCGGGTTTGCCGTCGAGGCCCGGCATTAGGATGGCCTCGGCCTTGAGGTTTGGCGTCTCCTTGATCTTGGGGATGAGCCACGATCCGGAGTTCCAGAAGGCAATGGTGCCCTGAAGGAAGGCAGCATCCAGTTGACGCTGGGTTTCGATATAGCCAGTGCGAGCAAGTGCTGCATACATTTCTAAAGCCCGCACGTGTTCTGGCGTTGCAAAGGTTGGGTTTCCATTGGCATCCAGGATACCTCCCTGCGTACTGTAGGTCCAGAAGAGTGGCAGGATCTTCTTGTACAGCCGATGGGCATCGGCACCGTTAGCGCCATAGCCGTATGTGCCAGTGCTGCGCACCAGCTCCGAGGCGTTGAGAACGTCGTCCATCGTGGTAATCGGGCGATTCCATCCCGCCTTCTCTAACAGGCCACGGTTCACGTACATGACGCGCGTATCCACCACCCACGGATAGGCATACATGCGACCACTCCACTTACCGGGCTCGATCGCATAGGGAACAAAACGGGCAATAGCCGCACTATCGGTGGGCAACGGCATCAGCACACCCGCGCTGGAAAACTGGGCTACCCAATCGCTGCCCAACTCTAGGACGTCCGGTGCCGTTCCAGCGTTAAAGGCGGCCAGGAGCTTGGCCTTGCCATCGTTCCACGACAACTCGGTGAGCTCCACCGTAACACCGGTTTCTTGCTCGAACAGACGAACACGCTCTTGCACAGCAGCGCGCTGACCAGGCTCACTCCAGAAATGCCAAAACGTCAGCGTTGTGCTGGTGGGCTCGGTATCGTCTGCCGGACTGCAGCTGCTAAGCAGCGCACCGAGCGCGGTGATGATGGTAACAAGGAGGGCGATATGGGGTGCGTGCATACGCATGACGGTGTCTCGAATGGTAGAAATCCAACACGAAGTTACGATGTTCCTGTGCCGGTGGTTGTCGGTTCACACGGCTCTGCGTACTTTTGATCCCGTCCGATTCATGCGGGTTGCAGCCGAAGCGCTGCACACCTGCCTTCTGTTACTACCACGCCTTGGGGGCTGTGTGCCAAAGACGTCTAAGTACTTGTTCATTACGGGCGGGGTTCTTTCTTCCTTGGGAAAAGGAATTGCCTCTGCTTCCATCGGTCTGTTGCTGAAGCAACGAGGCTACAGCGTGACGATCCAGAAGTTCGACCCGTATATCAACGTCGACCCTGGCACGATGAATCCGTATCAACACGGAGAAGTCTACGTTACCGATGATGGTGCCGAAACCGACCTTGATCTTGGTCACTACGAGCGTTACCTCGACGTCAATATGACGCAGGACAACAACGCTACAGCAGGTCAGGTCTACTACGATGTAATCAATCGCGAGCGCAGTGGCGCCTACCTTGGCAAGACCGTACAAGTGGTTCCGCACATTACCGACGAAATCAAGCGTCGGATGCGAGCCTTTGATGGGCGCTATGATGTGATCATCATCGAAATCGGTGGTACGGTCGGCGACATCGAGTCGCTTCCCTTTCTGGAGGCCGTTCGTCAACTGAGTCTTGAACTGGGTTCAGGTAACGCGCTGAAGGTGCACCTGACGTACGTGCCCTACATCCGAAGCGCGGGAGAACTCAAAACGAAGCCGACGCAGCACTCGGTGAAGACCTTAATGGAGCACGGCATCATGCCGGACATCCTTCTGTGCCGCTCGGAGATGCCACTTAGCGAAGAGATTCGTACCAAGATCGGCTTGTTCTGCAACGTTGAGGTGCGTTCTGTCTTTGAAGCACTTGACGCCGAGACGATCTACGACGTTCCCATGATGTTTGCCAAACGAGGTTTGGATACGATCATCTCCGAGAAGCTTGGCTTGCGCAAACGCCCGAGTGACCTTCAGGAATGGGCACGGTTTGTGCGCAGAGTGAAGTCGCCCAAGAAGACCGTCGAGGTTGCCCTGGTTGGCAAGTATGTTTCCTATCGCGACAGTTACAAGAGTATCGCAGAGGCGTTCATCCATGCTGGCGCCATCAACAACACGGAGGTTGTGGTCCGTTGGGTTGATTCCGAGCGCCTGCGTCCGGAGAACATCAAGGAAAAGCTCAAGGGTGTCCATGGCGTGCTCGTGGCCCCTGGCTTCGGCTCTCGCGGAATCGAGGGAAAGGTTGCGGCCATCAAGTATGTCCGTGAGAAGGGTATTCCATTCTTTGGGATCTGTCTGGGCATGCAGTGCGCTGTGATCGAGTTCTCACGAAATGTGGTGGGATACTCCGATGCAACATCGTCGGAGTTCAAGAAGACCAAGCATAACGTGATTGACTTACTTCCCGATCAGCAGCACGTTACCCAGAAGGGTGGCACGATGCGCCTCGGTGCCTTTCCGTGCACGATTGCACCTGGGACGAAGGCTGCCAAGGCCTACGGAGCAACGAAGATCTCCGAGCGGCACCGTCATCGCTATGAATTCAACAATGCCTTCCGTGAGGAGCTAACATCCGCTGGACTGGTGATTAGCGGTACATCTCCCGACGGTCGGTTGGTGGAAATGGTTGAGCTAAAGAACCACCCATGGTTTGTGGGTGTGCAGTTTCATCCGGAACTGAAGTCGCGTGCTGTGACCGGCCACCCACTGTTTGTCGACTTCATCAAGGCATCCCTGAAACATGCCCAACAATCGTCGCGCCGATGATGCACCTGGTGCTCATTGAACACTCGACCCCTGAGGATCTCTATCCGTTTACGCTCACACACTGCACGTGGGAGCTGCGTCACGGTGCCTTCACCATATTGGAGCGCTG
>JAURGP010000055.1 GCA_030833725.1 Candidatus Kapaibacterium sp.
TGCGAAGAAGCCTGCTGCAAAAAAAAAAGCAAGCTAGGTAGCAGTTCGCCAACACGTTCGGTAGCACAGACTTCGACCGCGACTTCAGCCTCCAGCAGGGCTGTTGCTCGTACGTCAGCAAGTAAAGGTAGGGCCAAGAGTACGGTACGCTCGGAAAAGACAGCACAAAGGAAGGAAGTGACGACGAAGTCCAAAAAAGCTACTGGAGTGCGCTCCACATCTGCTCCGGCGGGCTCAACTGCCGGAGCAGGTTCTGTTTCTAAGGAGCGCAGCAAGGCACCACAGCTGCCGATTCCGCCTAAGAAGGGTCTGCGCTACAGCGATAGAGACCTTGTCACATTCAAGAAGAACATCGAGAAGGCTCGAGAAGAGGCCTTTGACGAATTGCGCATGTTGCGTGAACGTCTCGAGGATCTCACGAATTCTGAGTCTGCTGACGAAAGCGCGATCTACTCCATGCACATGGCTGAACAAGGTTCGGAAGCCATTGAAAAGGAGAAGACCTATGCACAGATCCAACGCATCCAAGATTACCTGCGTAAGCTAGAAGAGGCCTTGCAGCGAATCGAGGACAAGACGTATGGTCTGTGTAGGATGTGTGGTATTCTGATCGCCAAGGAACGCCTACTGGCCGTGCCGATTACAACGCTCTCGGCCTCGTACAAGATTCACCAGACGTGTCCAACCGATGGCGTGGATCGTATTGTGGCCAAGTCGTCTGATGCACTGAAGTAGCATCTGCGGTACCTGGCATGTTGCAACATCTACGTACACACCGCTATCATCTCCTGGCGTGCCTGCTTGTGCTGACCGATCAGGTCACGAAGGTGCTCGTAAAGGGGTTTAACCTGTTTGGGGTTTCGCATCATGGCATGCGTTTAGGAGAGACGATTGAACCAATCGGATCTCTTGTTCGCATTACATTCGTCGAGAATCCAGGTATGGCCTTTGGAATCTCGTGGGGAGAAGCCAAGATTGTGCTCACCCTGTTGACAGTGGTGATTGCCGTTGCTCTGTGGGTGTACCTCGCCCGACTGCGTTCGGCCCATTGGACGGTACAGTTGGCCGTGGCACTACTCCTAGCGGGAGCCTCGGGAAATCTCATCGACCGTGCGCTATACGGCGTGTTCTACGGTGAAGGACCATTGTTCTATGGCTACGTTGTCGACTTTATCCAGGTGGATATTCCCGACGTGACGTGGTTTGGACAGGTCTACACTCACTGGCCCGTGTTCAACATTGCTGATACCTGTGTGTCGGTTGGTATTGTGTTGTTGTTGCTCTTCGGTGGTCGACTGCCGGAATCAGTGAGTGTGCGTCATGAACAGCCAGCAGAGTAGCAACCCCAACTATCCCGAGAAGGTCGAACACGTCTACACCTTCCAGATCACGAAAGGCCAACAGCCGGAGCGTGTTGACGCATTCATCACTCGGTCGATTGAGCATGCCACAAGAAATCGTGTTCAGAAGGCCATTGATCGTGGTGCGGTGCTCGTCAATGGAGAGGTAACCAAGGCCAACTACAAGATTCGTCCTGGTGATCACCTGACGGTCACGGTGATGAAGCCCCCTCCGTTACAACTCGTACCGGAGGACCTGCCCCTGGAGGTCCTCTATGAGGACCAGGATCTGCTCGTGGTGAATAAAGCCGCCGGTATGCCGGTGCATCCTGGAATTGGTAACCGTGTGGGGACGCTCGTCAATGCTGTCCTGTGGCACACCGGCCAACGGCAAGCCATCGACGTTCTGCAACGGCGTGAATCGTGGGAGGATACTGACGACACGGATGAAACAGCATATGCTGACGATGGCGTGCTGAGGCCGGGCATTGTGCACCGACTGGATAAGGATACGTCGGGCGTGATGGTGGTGGGGAAGTCATATGCCGTCACCATGGCTCTTGCCGAACAATTCGCACAACGCACCGTGTCGCGAGAATACGTCGCGCTCGCTTGGGGTGTTGTGCGAGACGATCGTAGGCTGATTGAGGCCTCTATCGGACGCAGTACGCGCGATCGTACGCTGATGCAGGTGGTCGATCGCGGTGGCAAGTATGCGGCCACGGAGGTAACTGTGGTAGAACGGTACGATGCAGCTACCTTGGTCACATGTAATCTGCGTACCGGACGTACGCACCAGATTCGCGTGCATCTTGCATCGGTTCGGCATCCGATTGTTGGTGATCCGGGATATGGTGGTCGCGAGGCAGCTGTGCTTGCGATCCATCATCTGTACCGCCTGCAGGCAAAGGCTGCCTTGCAGGTGATCCACCGCCAGGCATTGCATGCCCGTTCACTGGGTTTTACGCATCCTCGGACTGGCGAGCGCATGGAGTTCTCTGCTCCCGTGCCCGCAGATATGGTGGAAGCGATCCTGGCACTGCGCCCTACTGGGGTAGGGCCGCTCCCCCCATGCGTGACTGGATCCCAGCCGCTCGACGCTTCACATAAGGCGATGGACGATCGGCGTGGAAGCGACGTGGATTCTGAATAACGGCTGCCAGTAGTGCAGCCTCTTTCCTGCTAAGTGCGGACGCATCCTTCTTGAAGTACGCACGTGCAGCAGCCTGCACGCCGTAGATGCCATCTCCCCACTCGATGACATTTACGTACATCTCTAGTACGCGTTTCTTTCCCCATACGGCATCGATGGCGTAGGCCAGACCGGCTTCCAGAACCTTGCGAACGAAGAACCGAAACGGCAGCAAATACACATTGCGTGCCGTCTGCATGGTAATCGTACTGGCACCAAGAGGAGGCTTGCCACTCCGTATTCGGGAGGGATTCACGCGACGAGCATGATCGACAGCATCCCAGTCGATACCATGATGACGCAGAAACTTGCGGTCCTCGGTGACAATCACCGCCCTCAGGAGATGTGGTGACACCTCCTCGTAGGAAACCCAGTCCTTGACCAACCGTGGTGTGCGGTTGTCGAATACAGCCGTGGCAAATCTCCACACCTGCAATGGTGTGGCAATGGGTGGAATCCACCGCAGAGCAATGACCGATAGGATGCCGATACCGATGCCGATACCGATGGCCCGGACTCCAATCCGAAGGGCCTTCTTTACAGCAGACGTAAAAGAAGTTGCCATAAAACTTTCCGAACGTTAAGTTCGCGACGTGCAACGGGCTAAATTGTGAGGTGCTGTGAAGGATCTAGATCGCAAAATATGTCAACTGCTGCAAGATAACGCTCGGTTGAGCTTGAGTGAGATCGCAGAGATCGTCGGTGCCTCTGTTCCTACCGTGAGTGATCACGTGCGTAAGCTCGAAGCCGACCGGACCATTCTGGGGTACCACACTGTTCTGGATGCGAAAACCTTCGGCTACGATGTGACGGCCTTCATCTTCGTGGACGTAGAAAACAGCATGGCCTATGATGCCTTCCGCAAGCAGTGTCGCCAGCGGACTGAAATCCTAGAAGTGCATGCCATTACCGGCACAGCCTCGCACGTGCTGAAGGTGAGGGTTCCCACAACCGATGCACTGGAACACCTACTGAGTACGATCCAGCGTTGGAAGGGCGTAACGCGTACCCATACGAACGTTGTACTCAGCACGCACAAGGAACAACTACATATCGCACTACAGTCGGGCTCATAAGATGAGCGGTAGAATGAACTGACGTGTCACGAACAATCATTTCCGGGGAAGTCATGCAACGTTTTGATGTAGTCTCTGCCGCACGTAACTGGCGTTTCGATGGACTGCCTACGCCCACGCCGTCGGATGTTGTGGGCGAAGTGTTTGCCAGCGATGTCCTCACCCTTGAAGAGCTTCGTCAGCAGCTCAGCAAGCCGGCGTGGAAGTCACTGCAAGCGACGATTCAGCGAGGAACGGCGATTGATCCGGCCATTGCTGATACCGTGGCGCTGGCAATGAAGACGTGGGCCATGGATAAGGGAGCCACACACTACTCACACTGGTTTCAGCCCCTTACCGGTGCAACCGCAGAGAAGCATGAGTCGTTTGTCGCACCCACGCAGAACGGCAATGCCATTTCACACTTCTCAGGTAGTGAGCTGATTCAAGGGGAGCCGGACGCATCGAGTTTCCCGAGTGGTGGTTTGCGACAAACGTTTGAAGCGCGGGGGTATACGGCGTGGGATCCGACCTCTCCTGCCTTCATTGTGCGGCATCCGAATGGCGCAACCTTGTGTATACCGACGGCCTTTGCCTCATTCACGGGAGAGGCTCTGGACCTAAAGACACCGCTGCTACGATCGATCCACGCTGTAAGTGCGGCAGCCATGAAGGCGCTGACAATGTTCGACATTCCACAGGCAAGCAAGGTGGTGAGCACGGTTGGGGTCGAGCAAGAGTTTTTCCTCATAGACGAGGAGTTTGCCATGCGTCGGCCGGACCTGTTGATGACGGGACGGACCTTGTTTGGCGCACGACCTCCACGTGGTCAGGAGTTGGAGGATCACTACTTCGGTTCGATTCCCACAAGGATTCTTACCTATCTCACGGATGTAGAACATCAACTGTACGCGCTCGGCATTCCGGTGAAGACACGCCACAACGAGGTGGCACCAGGACAGTACGAGATAGCTCCGATGTTCGAGGAAGCCAACATCGCCGCCGATCACCAGCAGCTCACGATGCAGGTCTTGCGGAATACGGCTCGCACCTATGGTTTGATGTGTCTTACGCATGAAAAGCCCTTCGCAGGAATTAATGGGTCCGGAAAGCACGTCAACTGGTCGATTGCCACCGATGCTGGCATGAACTTGTTGGAACCGGGTGAGACGCCGAGGGAAAACATGGTGTTTCTGTTCTTCTGTTGTGCAGTGCTGCGGGCTGTTGACCGCCACCAGGATCTCCTCCGTGCCTGCGTTGCTTCGGCCTCGAACGACCATCGCCTGGGTGCAAATGAGGCCCCGCCTGCGATTATGTCGATCTTCCTGGGAGACGAACTCACGCAGGTGTTTTCTCAGGTGGTAAGCGGTAGCACCACCGCCAAGCGCGCCTCGGGTCTTCTTGGGTTGGGAACACCCGTTCTGCCACCGCTTCCTTTGCACTCCGGTGACCGCAACCGGACATCACCGTTTGCCTTCACGGGAAACAAGTTTGAGTTCCGCGCTGTGGGCTCCGATCAGTCGGTATCGTTTCCCATCACGGTGTTGAACACGATCGTGGCTGAAGCGATTGATGATCTGCGCATGGACGTAGAAGCAAAAATGAAGAAGAAGAAGACCTTCGAAGCGGCACTCCATGACGCACTGCGCGAGGCGTACACCCAGCATGAGCGTATTGTGTTTAATGGTGACGGATACTCCGAGGAATGGCAACAGGAGGCCGAGCGGCGGGGACTTCTCCGGTTGCCTACGTCACTGGATGCCTACGATCGACTCTTGGACGAAAAAAACGTGGCAGTGTTCGAGCGTTTCTCGGTGTTGTCCAAACGCGAACTCGAGGCTCGCCACGAGATCTTTCTGGATCAGTACTTCAAGAAGGTCAACATCGAAGGGGAAACGGCCGAATGGCTTGCCCAGACGCAGATTCTACCGAGTGTTCTGGCTTCCATGAACCAGGCGGTGCAAGTGCAATCGGTCGGATCTAGAGGCGTACAGCATCGTATCGAAACCTTGCAAGTACTCTTCGATGAGTTTTACGAGGCACTTGAAGTACTGCGCTCTCGAAACATGGACCTTGGTGGCGAAACCTTACACTCCAAGTCGCTGCATATGCGCGATCGGGTCTTGCCTGCACTGCAGGCCCTGCGCCGCAGTACCGATCGTCTGGAGCGCGTCTGTTCGTATGAAACGTGGCCGCTTCCGGGATATCGGGAGATGCTGTTTGTGAAGTAGGGGGTTTTAGTCCTTCTTGGGCAGAGACTTCTTGGTTGCAGACTTCTTGGCGGCTGCCTTCTTGGTGGCCGCCTTTTTTGTTGCCGTCTTCTTGGTTACGGCCTTCTTGGTTGCGGTCTTCTTGGTTGCGGCCTTCTTCGTTGCCGTTTTCGACGTCGTTGATGCTGAACGCTGATCATCGGCATCAACAATCTGCATCACGTCAGCATACGTCAACTGTGCTACATCAGCGTCCTTCGGCAGACGGATGTTGCGTTTTCCGTAGGAGATGAACGGACCCCACCGACCCTTGAGAATCTTGAGATCGACATCTTCGGGGAACTCGCGCAGGGTACGTTCAGCAATGGCCTTGCGGCGCAGGATGATGAGTTCTTCAGCGCGTTCCGCCGTCACCGTCAGTGGATCCTCTTCCTTCGGAATGGAGGCAAACGTTCCATCGTGATCGACAAAGGGACCGAACCGGCCCAGCTTGACAATCAGTGGCTTGCCATCAAGATCGCCAACAACCTTCGGGAAGCGGAAGAGTTCGAGTGCATCTTCGAGTGTGATTGTTTCAATCGAGAACTGACCCGGCAAACCCTTCATCTTCTTTTGCTCGTCATCGGCATCACCGATCTGAGCAATGGGGCCGTACCGCGCCAGACGCGCATACACGTTCTTTCCGGATGTGGGGTCGACGCCGAGGAGGCGTTCTCCACTTTGACGCTCGGCTGTTTCCGAGGTGCGATCAACGTCGTGTTTGAATGGACCGTAGAACGTTCCAATCATTTCGGTCCAGTCACGGTTGCCGGCAGCGATCTCGTCGAACTGCTTTTCAACGTTCGCCGTAAAGTGGTAGTCCATGATGCCGTCGAAGTGCTTCACCAGGAAATCCGTCACCACGAGACCGATGTCCGTTGGGAACAACTTGTTCCGCTCTGCACCGGTGTTCTCGGTGTCTACCCTCCGGGTAATCTGCGCATCATGAAGGTGCAGCGATCGCACGTCACGCTTCCAGCCGTCGCGGTCTTCCTTCACGACATAGTTCCGCGCCTGGATCGTCGAGATTGTCGGTGCATAGGTTGAAGGCCGTCCGATGCCGAGCTCCTCGAGTTTCTTTACGAGCGAAGCCTCGGTGTAGCGAGACGGTGGTCGCTGGTACTTCTCGGTGGCCGTCATGGTCTCGAGGTCCAGGACCTGTCCAATATGAAGAGGCGGCAAGATCTTGGTGTCACCGCTCTCGGATGTGGTCTCGGCGGAGTCTGCGTCGTCATCGCTGGATTCCATATAGACCTTCAGGAAGCCATCGAACAGTAACACCTCACCAGTGGCTGTCAGTGTGTCGGGCATCGTAGAGATGCCAATCGTTGCAATCGTTTTCTCCAGCTCGGCGTCTGCCATCTGGGAGGCCACGGTGCGTTTCCAGATCAGCTCGTAGAGGCGCACGTGAGCTTCCGTAGCTCCAGCACGACGTAGTGAGGCGTCGGTGGGTCGAATAGCCTCGTGTGCTTCCTGGGCAGAGGCAACCTTCGTGGTGTAGTTCCTCGGACTGGCATAGCGCGGACCGTACTCGCCAGACACCATCGAGGCGATGGCGCTAATGGCAAGTTCTGATAAGTTGACCGAGTCGGTACGCATGTAGGTAATGTGTCCACCTTCATAGAGATCCTGTGCCAGCTTCATCGTACGTGACAGGGAGTAGCCAAGCTTTCGTGAGGCCTCCTGCTGTAATGTTGACGTGGTGAAGGGGGCTGATGGACGCTTACGAGCCGGCTTGGTTTCAAGCGCATCTACCTGATACGACGCTCCCACGCAGCGCTCAAGGAACTGCCGAGCTTCCTCTTCGGTATCAAATCGCTGTGGAAGTTCCGCAACCACCACCTTGCCATCGACGGTAAAATGAGCTTGGACGCGAAACTGACTGCTGGCTGAAAAAGCCTGGATCTCTCGCTCGCGCTCAGCAACAAGGCGCACGGCTACGGACTGCACCCGACCTGCCGAGAGATTGCGTTGGACTTTGCGCCAAAGGACAGGGGAGAGTCCATATCCTACTAGTCGGTCCAAAACGCGTCGTGCTTGCTGAGCATCAACCAGTGCCTTGTCGATCGAGCGCGGATGTTCAATGGCCTTCAGGATCGCTGGCTTGGTAATCTCGTGGAAGACAATGCGGTTGGTCTTTAGGGCGTCGAGTTCCAGGGCTTCCGCTAGGTGCCAAGCGATGGCTTCCCCTTCGCGGTCCTCATCGGACGCGAGCCAGACCG
>JAURGP010000056.1 GCA_030833725.1 Candidatus Kapaibacterium sp.
TTATGGTCGTCCTCGCGTGACGACGGGAACGCGTAATCTTCTGAGAGTGACATGAAAACGTCTATTCGTATTGCTTCTGGTCAAGGCTTTTGGGGCGATCTGCAGCAAGCCCCCTTCCAACAAGTGTCGCGGGGCCCGATCGATTATCTGGTGATGGACTACCTAGCGGAAGTCACGATGTCGATTCTGCAGAAGCAACGGATGAAGAACCCGGAGTTGGGGTACGCGCGCGACCTGATCGATGTCTGCCGGGACGTCCTGCCGTACATCTCGGAACGTGGGATCAAGCTGATTACCAACGGTGGCGGCGTCAATCCGGTTGCTGCTAAGGATCGGATCTTTGAAGTTGCGCATGAACTCGGCATCAGCGGCTTGAAGATCGGCGTGATCACGGGAGACGATATTCTCCCTCGCATCGACGAACTCCTTGCCGATGGCCACGTGATGCAGCACATGGAAACGGGCCTGCCGATGGAGACTGTGCGGGAGCGACTGCTGAGTGCGAACGTCTACACCGGTGCCTGGCCGATTGTGGAGGCGCTGCGGCAGGGGGCTGATATCATCGTGACCGGCAGGACCACGGACACCGGTCTCACCCTTGCGCCGATGATCTACGAGTTTGGATGGCAGCCCACGGATTGGAACCTAATGGCCGCAGGTACCGTGGCCGGCCACATCAATGAATGCGGGGCACAGGCCACGGGCGGGAACTTCCTCGGCGACTGGCGCTCGCTTCCTGACATGCACGATGTGGGCTTCCCCATCATCGAGGCCTTTCCGGATGGTTCGTTTGTGGTAACCAAGCACGATGGTACGGGTGGAGCAGTTACACGCGAGACGGTCTCCGAGCAGCTCCTGTACGAGATCGGCGATCCTACCGACTACATTACGCCCGACTGTGTGGCAGACTTCACCAGTATTCATCTCGAGGATCTTGGGAACAACCGCGTGCGCGTCTATGGCATCACGGGTAAGCCGTCGACGCCCTTTTACAAGGTAAGCGCAAGCTACCTTGACGGGTACGTTGCGTTTGGGTCGCTCACGTATTCAGCTCCGGACGCCTATGAGAAGGCGCAGGCCGCTGATCGAATACTCCGCAAGCGGCTTGAAGTTCTGGGTTTGCAGTTTGATGAAATCCGCACAGAGTTTGTCGGAATGAATGCCTGCCACGGAGCGCTGGCCGCTCCCATCGAGCCCAACGAGGTCATGCTACGCATCGGCGTGCGTGGGCACGATCGCAGCGCTGTGTCGAGATTCGGAATGGAGATTGCGCCACTGATCCTCACCGGCCCACCGTCGGTGACGGGTTTTTCTGGTGGCCGCCCAAAGCCGAGTGATGTGGTTGCCTACTTCCCGGCCCTGCTTGACAAGAACGTCGTAACCATGCATGTCCATGTTGATGCGCTATAGTTGGCTTCAGGCCATCGCATGCAGTATTGTGCTTGGTGCAGGGCAGCTATATGCTTCCGTGCCAGACTCACTATACCTGCCCAGAGAAGAGTTTCGGTACGCAGACAATCCACGGTATACGTTTCTTGGTGGCACGCCCAAGCGAGAAACGCAGTTTGATCTATGGCCTACCGTGGGGATGTCGGCCGCCTACCTCGGCATGGTAGGATACCTGCACTATAACCAGGCTAATGCGTGGTGGTCTGATAATCGCGGATCCTTTCATGTTGTCGAGGATATCGAGTATGCTCGAGGACTCGACAAATGCGGCCACTTCTTCAGTGGCTTCGTCACGAGTACGGTATGTAGTGATCTGCTGATGGAGGCGGGAGCGTCGCAACAGATGGCAACCCTTGCCGGAGCTGGGATGGGGCTGGTCTACATGACGTACGTGGAAGTGATGGATGGATTTGCCAGCAACTGGGGATTCTCGCCGTCGGACGCCATTGCCAACACCGCCGGCGTTGCGTTCTTCGTTGCCCAGTCCTATGCACCCGTGCTGCAGAACTTCACACCACGATGGAGCTACATCCCAACCAGTTTGACCGGCGACGCCGACATCAACATTCGCCCCAAGACCTTCATCGACGACTACAACGGAACAACCTTCTGGTTGGCATGTAACGTGAACAACCTCCTACCGACTAGCGTGGACGGGTACTGGCCCGACTGGTTGATGGTGTCGGTTGGCTACGGCATCCGGAACTACGCCATCAACGATGCGCAAGGGCAACCAGTGGGCGTGACGCGCCGATTCCTGATTGGCCTCGACTACGACTGGGTGAAGATTCTGCCGGAGTCGTCTATCGGTTTTGTGAACTACCTGCGTCAATTCCTGAACTACGTCCGTCTGCCAGGTCCCACGCTCGAGGTGGGTGATCAGGGAACCTCGTTTGGGTTGGTGTATCCCTTTGCGATCGTGGTGCGATTCTAACCTATGCGCACTACATCAATGCCCCCTGTTCTGAGTGTTATCATCCCGACGCTCAATGAAGAAAAACTCCTGGGGTCGGTGCTCGCCGTGTACACGACGGAGCTTCGCCAACGCTACCACGTTGAAGTGATCGTGAGCGACGGCGGTAGTACGGATGCTACCCTACAGATGGCGGACGACCATGCCGATACCGTGCTGCGCCACAATGGCACGCATCGTCAAACAATTGCCGAGGGACGTCACGCTGGAGCCCTAGGAGCTCACGGTGACGTATTGGTCTTCATCAATGGTGATACGGTACCGGCCAACCCAGAGCGATTCTTTCACACATTGACGCAGTTTGCCAACCGATCCGGACGGTATCGTCGTGCCTCAGCATTGGCCTGTCCGGTACTGGTCGATCCCGCTGAACGCGTGGTGATGGATACGGTGGTGCATACGGTCTTTAACTGGTACGTATGGTTGCTGAATGCTCTGCGCATTGGTGCTGGCAGGGGAGAGTGTCAGGTTGTTCGGCGTGACGTGTACATGGCTGTAGGGGGCTATCGAGTCGGTCTGGCAGCAGGTGAGGACTTCGATCTGTTCGGTCGCATCAGTCGCAAGGCGCGCGTGCGATTCGCATGGGAACTGCTGGTCCACGAGTCACCGCGTCGGTTCCGCAAGTTTGGATATTTTCGAATCCTGTACTGGTGGGCTGTCAATGCCATGAGCGTGCTGCTGCGAGGCAGATCGTCGTCGGATGAGTGGGAGCCAGTACGATAACTCTGCACCATCATTTCGGAACGTGAGGAGCACTCGGTGAGCATCGACTATTCATCTTCTGGCGTTAGCATCGAGGCAGGCGAAGCTCTCGTAGATCGCATCAAGCCAGCCGTCCGACGTACGACCACTCCACAGGTTCTCTCGGAGTTAGGGCTCTTTGGCGGTTTCTACGATGCGTCGTTTCCCGACTACACCCATCCGATTCTGGTATCCAGCACCGATGGAGTGGGCACAAAACTCAAGGTAGCCGTGATGGCCAACAAGCACTCCACAGTAGGGCAGTGCTTGGTGAATCACTGCGTCAACGACATTCTCGCCTGTGGCGCTGTGCCCCTGTTCTTCTTGGACTACTTCGCTACGGGCCGGCTGGCTGCCGATACCGCTGCCGATGTGATCACCGGAATGGCAGCAGCGTGTGAGTCCAATGGATGCGCCTTGCTCGGTGGCGAAACGGCGGAAATGCCATCGATGTATGCCGATGGTGAATACGATGTAGCTGGCACCATCGTTGGCGTTGTGGAGAAGGATCGAATTATCAACGGCAAGCGGATCGGTGTGGGCGATGTCTTGATCGGTCTGCCGTCGACAGGTCTGCACACGAATGGATACTCGCTTGCTCGTGCAGCACTGTTTCCCACCTACAGCGTAGACACCTTCATCGACGAGCTTGGCACGACCATTGGCGAAGCACTGCTGGCAGTGCACCGATCGTACCTCGCTGACATCCGTCCGCTGTTGCAGACCAACATGATCCACGGATTGTCGCACATCACCGGTGGTGGTATTGTCGGCAACACATCGCGCATCGTCCAGCCCGGTCAGGCCTTAGACATCGACTGGTCTGCCTGGACCGTGCCGCCCATCTTCAAGCTCATCCAACAGGCAGGTGACGTGTCCGATGCCGAGATGCGGAAGGTATTCAACCTTGGCATTGGCATGATTGCCGTTGTACCAGAGCACGCAGCACAGTCGGTTCTGACGCAATGGTCGGAGCAGGGAGCTGTGGTTGTGGGCACCATTGCCGCGGCCTAAGGAGATCCATGACCACTCGGCTGGACCGTGCGCGATCGGTACTGCGCAGTACCTTTGGGTACGATGACTTCCGAGCCGGCCAGCGTGACATCATCGATGCCGTACTCCATGGACGCGACGTCCTCGGCGTGATGCCTACCGGTGGGGGTAAGTCTCTCTGCTTCCAGGTTCCAGCTCTCGTTCTGCCTCCCTGCACACTGGTGATCTCGCCCCTTGTAGCGCTGATGACCGACCAGGTTGCGCGTTTGCAGCACCACGGTGTGGCCGCGGCTGCCGTTCACTCTGGCATGAGTCAGGGTGATATCAACAACATCATGTTCCAGGCGCATCAGGGAAAGATCCAGCTCCTGTACGTTGCGCCGGAGCGCCTCGAGAGTGCTACCTTCCGCGGACAGTTATCCACTGTTCCCATTCAACTGTTAGCTATTGACGAGGCCCACTGCATCAGTGAGTGGGGGCATGACTTCCGGCCCTCCTACCGCTCCATTGCAGCACTGTTTGAACATCGGCCACGGGTGCCGATGGTGGCACTCACAGCCACGGCAACAGCGGATGTGCGATCCGATATCATTCGCACGTTGCAGATGCGGGATGCTGTTCAGGTGATTCGGGGGTTCGATCGCACCAATCTGGCTTTCCAGGTGGTGACCACTCCGCACAAAACAGAGACCATCGCCCGCTACTGTCTGCAGCATCCCGACCATACCGTGCTGGTGTATGCGGGCTCTCGCAGGAGAGTGGATACGCTGGCTACCGAGCTAGAAAAACGAGGTATTGCAGCGGCCGCCTATCACGCCGGTAAAGCCCCTTCTCAGCGCACAGAGATTCAGGACCGCTTCCTGCGGAACGACGTCCGCGTACTGGTTGCTACGAATGCTTTTGGCATGGGGATCGACAAATCTGATGTGCGCGCTGTCTTCCACGCCGATTTGACGCTCACACTGGAGGCCTACTATCAGGAGGCTGGCCGTGCTGGCCGCGATGCTCAACCGGCAACGTGTACCCTGCTATACCAGCCCGAAGATCGTGGGCTGATGGACTTCTTTGTGCAGGCAACCTATCCGGAGAATCCAACGATTCTTGCGGTCCTGCATGCGCTGTACGATCGGGCTCGTGTGGGGGTAGGGGGCTTGTCCACCGAGGTGATTCAAGCGGATGCCCCGTCGCTGGCGGCGGATCTGCATCTGCCACTGGCTCAGGTGTCGGGCGTTCTATCGCTCCTAGAACGCAGCGGTGTGATTCTCCTGACGGGTGCCAGTGGAAGGTCGGCATTGCGGTTGCGCACCACTCACGAGCGGTTCGACGAGTTCATCGCCAATGCCCCCGCCGAACGTAAGGCAGCCTTGGAAGTGCTACAGCGCATCCTTGCTGGCGCGTCGATGGAGCATACCGTGCACTTTGATGCCAGAGCGGTCTTTCGCAAAACAGCCGTTACCCCCAATGAGCTTGCCGAGGCGTTGCACGCGTTGCACACGGCTCGTTTGTTGAAGTATGTCCCAGCAGAAACCGAGGGCGGCGTGGTACTGCTACGGCCGCGCCCACCTCGTGGTGTACTGCCAATTGATGCGGACGACCTCGCTCTGCGCAGAGCCCATGCGGTAAAGAAACTTCAACAGATGATTGCCTATGCCGAGACGCCAGCGTGCAAGCGCAATTCCATCTTACAGTACTTTGGCGATCCGGACGTCCACGGAACCTGTGGACGCTGCTCCAGTTGCACAACACCACATAGTGTTCCGGCTCCCGTGATCAACACGGAGCTGCTGGTTGGCGTGGTGCGAGCAGTCCATGAGGTGGGTGGAAGATTTGGTCGGAACGTGATCGCCGACATCGTCACGGGATCTGTGAGTGCACGGATCATGGAGTATGGATTGGCAAAAGCAACAACCTGGGGTGTGGCGGCGCGCCACGAGCGCGGTGAGATCCTGCGTGTCATCGACGCTGCCGTGGCCGGCGGCCACCTCACACGTACGCCCGGTGACTATCCCACGCTGGCCGTCACGGCGTCGGGAGAAGCACTGGCACGTCCGCTACCACGATCACTTCGACTTGCGAAACGCACGGGATCGGCAGATTCCGAGGTCCTCCAGGCGCTGCTGGCCTGGCGTGAGCGTACGGCGCAAACCAGCGACGTGAGTGCCTCCTCCATTCTATCGTACCAGGCACTGGAAGCTCTAGCCACGGATTGCCCTGGTTCGATCGCCGAGCTGCAAGCAGGCACGCATGGAAGTGGTCTTGCTCTTGCCCGCTATGGGGAACAGATTGTGGCGGTGGTGACTGGGATTCGTCGGACCCGCATCAACGCCCTTCCGGCCGTACGGATCGATGCCGAAACGGAGCGTGTACTGGCGTCCCTGCGTCCAGATGATAGCGTGATTGATGTAGCTCGTCGGCTGCGACTCACACCGGCTACGGTTGCCAGGATGATCCAGCGAGGTATCGAGGCAGGTAGTGATGTGCAGCGTTGGAACCTTGTGCCAAATGATGTGTTTTCCGTTGTCATGGCCTACCTTCGTGATCATCGCTATGCCAAGCTGCGTCATGTGGTGGAGAGAATTCGCGAGGAACATGGTTCCGATGCCGATCTGCCAACACTGCGTATAGCGATGGCCTTTGCTCGTCGGGAACTCTATGGAGGGCTGTCATCGTGATCCTGCTCTTGGCCTTGATGATCGTACTGGCTGCCGAGCCCGCACAGTCCCAGACGCAACAGTATGCCGTGCGGCTGCGGTCGGCAAGCGTGCCATCATCCGTGCAGCCGTTTGTCCAGTCCCGTCTGATCCCTGAGGGCGTGATCGCTTCCAAGCGTGATGCCGACGTGTTGTCCAGCACCCAACGGTCCATGCTGGATGACCTCGAGCGCTGGGTGATTGTGTCACTCCTCCCAGGTGATCGCGATCGTCTTGCTGTGGATCCGGCCGTTGAAGACCTTCGACCGTTGGCGCGATTTCAGCTGCATGCCGCACCGGAGCTGGCGGCGCTGACGAACGACAGTCTGAGCACCGAGCAGTATGCTCTGCCTCTGGTTGGTGCTGCTGCAGCCTGGACCATCGCCACGGGACA
>JAURGP010000057.1 GCA_030833725.1 Candidatus Kapaibacterium sp.
AAGATACACCATGGCTGCTAGTTCCTACCAACCACGATTTGCCGTAAACCCCACCGAGATCTTTGACAAGCTCCGCAGCCATATGCTCGTGGACGGATTCGACTTAGCCGTGGACGTGGACAGAAGCCATGGATCCTGGTTCGTCGATGCCCGCTCGGGTAAAGAGTACCTGGACTTCTTCTCCTGCATTGCCTCGATGCCAATCGGAATGAACCATCCCAAGATGACGGGCCCGGCCTTCCTGAACTACATCGGACGAGCTGCGCTGAATAAACTATCCAACTCCGATGTCTACAGCTCGGCAATGGCCACGTTCGTCAACACGTTCTTCAGTCTGGCCGTCCCTACGCACTTTCGATATGCGTTCTTTATTGAAGGGGGCGCTCTGGCCGTGGAAAACGCCATTAAGACGGCCATGGATTGGAAGGTACGTCGCAACTTCGCCAAGGGCTACCTTCGCGAGCACGGTACCCGGGTACTGCACTTTGAAGGTGCCTTCCATGGCAGGTCGGGGTATACGATGTCGCTCACGAACACCGATCCAACGAAGGTCGCCTACTTCCCGAAGTTCGACTGGCCGAGGGTGTCAACCCCCTACCTGACCTTCCCTCTCACGGAGGAGTCCGTAGCAGCTACGATCAGGGCCGAGGAACACACCATGCGACAAATCGAGCAGGCGTTCCGCGAAGACCCGGACGGGATCTGTGCCATCATTCTCGAGCCGATTCAAGGTGAAGGCGGTGACCGTCACTTTCGCCCAGAGTTTTTGGCTACGCTGCGACGGCTAGCCGATGAACACGAGGCGTTGCTGATTTTCGACGAAGTCCAGACTGGCGTAGGTATGACGGGACGCTGGTGGGCGCACGAAGGTTTGGGTGTGCAGCCAGATATCATGTCGTTCGGTAAGAAGATGCAGGTATGCGGCATCCTCGTTGGCCCTCGCGTTGATGATGTGCCGGAGAACGTCTTCCACACATCCAGTCGGATCAATTCAACGTGGGGCGGAGCTCTCATCGACATGGTACGTGTTACACGCTACCTCGAAATCATCGATGAGGACGGTTTGCTCGCCAATGCAGCCCAGATGGGCCAACGCATCGACGACGGAATGCACCACATTGCCAGCCAGGCTGAAGGCGGCATGGTAACAAACGTGCGTGGAATGGGGCTGTTCCGTGCCTTCGATCTGCCGTCTACGGCGATGCGCAATCACTTTATTCGGCATGCCTACGACGAGGGCGTGATCATGGTTGGATCCGGACACCGTTCCGTGCGCTTCCGTCCACCCCTGAACATTAGCGAGAGCGAGGTTGACACGGGCTTGGAGCGCATTGCTCGGACACTTCACGCCGTAGCAAGCGCCTCAACTGCTGCCTGAATCACGCGATCGACTGCGTCATCGAACGGGTGATCTGTGATCCTCGCTCCTGCAGCGTAGAGGTGGCCGCCGCCTCCGAAGCTGGCAGCCAGGTCACGCACGTACGTCGTACCCTTTGAGCGGAATGAGACCTTCGTGACATGCTCGAACTCTACGATAAGAATCCCCATTGCTACGCCTGCAATGCTGAGCGTGTGATGTACAAAGCCGTCAGTGTCCTGTCCGGAGACTCCGAGATCCTCGTAATGGTGCCGTCGGATGACCATCACACAGAGCGCATCACCAGCATACCGCTTCATGGATTGTAGGGCAATCCCTAGCAGTAACTCACGTTCGAATCTTCCGCCACTAAGTACGTGCTCCGCTGCCAGCACGGGATCGGCTCCACAGGCTACGAGCCACGAGGCCTGAGCAAAGGTGTGGTTCGTCGTGCGAGGAAAGCGAAACGAACCAGTGTCGGTCATCAACCCGACGTACCAGGCCATGGCTGTTTCGGATGAGATCGACGTGTCCTGAAACAGGTCGGTCAGCATGGCACACACGGCCGGTGCTTCGGTGTCGATCCATTGGGTAGAGGCAAAGTCTTCCGGCTGGATGTGGTGGTCGATGTTGACGATTGCACATGTCTCGTCGCCCTGCCGTCGGCGGATGGCTTCGCCCAGATCAGATTCTCGTATTCCCAGCCGGGAGAGATCGTTGAGGTCCAGCACGATTATCACATCAGCAGCTGCCAGTAGTTGCTGTTGCCGGTCGTCGCCCGTCCAGACTTCAACGCTGCCTGTTCCCGGACCGAGCATCCACTGAAGATTGCTAGGCGCGGGATCAGGCAGCATGGTGGTGACCGTCGTCCCCTGCTCACACAGTACATGGTGAAGCCCCATACACGATCCGATCGCATCGCCATCGGGGCGTTGGTGGGTGGTGATCACCGCTCGCTGTGCACCACGCAACACAGTACGGACGTGAAGGCGTATCTGTTCGGACGTGGGCTGGGGGGTAGAGGCAGGTTGGTTCATCATTAGCAAATATATTCGTATGCGGCTTGGGTTGTCTGATTCGGGTTGTCATTCAGTCTTGCAGGATCTCTATCATGAAGTTCACGGGGTGGACTCCCCGCTCATTCTGGATTGCCATGGCTACCTTGGCAGCTTCATTACTGCTGCTGGGTGGTCTCGTTGATCGTGTGGTTCTCCCAGCGTTGGTACAGTCGACGGCAACGGTCGTGCTGCCGGATGTGGCGGGTTTGGAAGAGGCTGACGCTGTTCAGCGTTTGGTCGACCTCGGGTTGGTGATTGCCGATGTCCATGAGCAACCGTCGTCGACCGTTCCTGCCGGCTGCGTTGTGCAACAGTCTCCATATGCTGGGGCAACCGTCAAATCCGGGCGACGCGTGTACCTCACCGTGAGTAGTGGCGAGGAGACGCTAATGATGCCCTCATTGGTGGGCATGAGCGTTCGGGAGGCACAGCTGACGTTGCGCCGGCTGGGCCTGCTTGTAGGCATCATCACGCAGGCACCAAGCGACTCGATTCCTGCTGACCAGATTGTGTACCAGTCGCTCATGGCTGGTGCGCCCGTAACGGCGTCGATGAGTATGAGTACACGGGTGGACCTCGTGATGAGCACCGGCTCGGTCCAGCGCCTGGTTCCGGATGTTGTTGGATACGCCGTCGAAGAGGCTCGAAACATTCTTCGCAACGCGAATATTTCCGTACGATCGATCGAACGCGTTCCAAGTGGCGCTCTGCTGCCGAATACGGTGGTGCGTACTATTCCGCCTCCCTCAGAGCCAGTGCCCGCAGATTCGGCTGTGATCCTGCAAGTGGTTGCCGACTAGGGTTTGCTACAGCAAACCGTAGTGTGGCGGCAGCTCCTCCCGCTCAGGAATCAGCACCCATACGTCAGTACCGTCTACGTGTGTTGTGTAGGTGGACAGCCCCTTGCCTCCACCCCGCCCAACTCCAACTTGCTCGCCTGAACGCAGTGAAAAACACCAGCCGTGGAGTGGGCACGACACGGTTCCTGCGTCGACGTATCCGTCTATATCGTAGCCTCGTGCTTGTGTGGACAAATGTTGCTGACGGCCACAATGCTGTTCTCTACGCGGAACAGAGCAATATCCACGTCCAGGCCAACTTGTACCCGGAACCCCTTACGCTCCGTAACGTCCACGTCGCGACACAGGCGCAACCACAGGCCACGCTGCTCTGGATCAGGTCGCCAGCGAAACGGCTCACGGTACATGCATCAATCCTGAGCGCTGACAGAGGGATAGGTCGTAAGGACAACCAGCTCACCAAGCTGAACGCCCTTCTCCCCGTGAACAAGATGGGCAGCCTGGCGGAGTGCGTCATGCTCAAACACCACCAGCCAGTCGCGCTCTAGCACAATCGGTAGCCAGCGTTGCTTTTCCTCGATCGTCACCAGGGGGTGGTTGTCGTACCCCATCACGTACGGAAGTGGCACGTGAGCCCCCGTAGGCATCAGATCTGCAGGGTAGAGCAGCCCTGTGGATGTGTCAGACACCGAAACCATCTGCATTGCTGCAGTGTGGCCGTACACGGGCTCGACCCGCACTCCTGGGAACACCTCCGTGCTCCCATCCAGGAGCTCTAAGACGCCATGGTTGGCAAGGGGCTCATACATCGCGGGGATGAACGAGGCTCGATCCTTTAGGGCTGGTTGCTGTGCCCAACGATACTGTTCTGACTGGACATAGTATCGCGCCCTGGGAAATCGAGGTATGAGTTCAGTGGCATCCAACGTAACGGCACCACCAACATGATCGAAATGGAGATGGGTCAAGATCACATCGGTGACGTCGTGTACCGATACCCCCACAAGTGCTAGCGACTGTTCCAGAGTGTGAACGGAGAAATCCACGGCATAGATCTCGAGTTCCTTCTGCGACATTCGTGGGCTATTGCCCGTGTCGACAAGAATGGTGCGTCCATGGCCTCGCAGCAGTAAGCTGCGAGCTGTCATGGGGATACGGTTACGACCATCAGCAACGGTGTACTGCCGCTCCCAGAGCGTTTTCGGTACCACGCCAAACATGGCCCCACCGTCGAGTCCGAAGGTGCACGTTTCGAGAAGATCGATCTCATAGCCGGCGACCTGTATCATACGTATTCACAGAGGTAGAGGTGGATCGAGATGGTTTGTGGCGAGCAGATGTATAAAGATACGTCCTTGCGTTTTGTATCTTTGTGGCTTCGTGCCAGATCATCCAACGTGGTTGGCTGGCATGGTTTTTTCCCCTCACGATCCAATCTGGAGTTCTGACGCCCATGGGTGCCATTACGAAGATCCGACAAGTCAGCCCGTACTTCCTGGCGACGGTAGCAGTTCTATTCATTGCCTTCATGGTGATTCAGGACTCAAGTTGTTCCACCATCCGCGACGCGTCTCAGTCCCCTGAGAACGTTGTAATTGCCGACGTCAACGGTGTGGGCATCACCCAGGCCGAGTACGAGCGCCGTGTTCGTATTACCACCGATCGTCAGCGACAGTCGAACCCTGAGCAGGAGATCGACGACGAGTCGATTCGGCAGCAGGTGTTCACGCAAATGATCGACGAGGTATTGCGTGCTGAAGCTGCCAAGCAGCTCGGTATCAGCGTTACAGCGGATGAGATCGTTGACGTGATGGTGCGAAATCCACCACAAGAATTGCAGTTCTTCAAGGACTCCACTGGTACATTCGATCGTGAGCTGCACGTTCGACTGTTTACCAACCCTGATGAGCTGTACAATCTGTTGATCAACCAGGGTGCTCAACCAGAAGAAGCTCAGCGTCAACGCGATGAGTGGAAAGCCAACCTGATTGAAATCGAAGATTACGTGCGCACTCAGAAGCTTGAGGAAGCGTTGCGCGCTGCCGTTGGTGCTGCTGCATCGGTCCCCTCTCCAGCACTGGCTCGGGAAAACTACCGCACCAACAACAGCACAGCCGATATTCGCTTTGTAGCGTTGTCGGCCGACGCCATCAGTGATGATGCCGTTACCGTCTCCGATGCCGACATTGCCGCGTACTACGAGAAGAACAAAGCCTACTACATCCAGAAGCCAGCTCGGCAACTTGCCTACACCCTGCTGCGTATCCAGCCTAGTGCCAAGGATACGGCACGGGCACTGCGCCGCTCACAGAAGTTGATGGAGCTCCTCAATCAGCAACCAACCCCACAGAAACGCGCGGACATCTTCCAGAGCGAAATGCGTAATGGTGGTCAGGCTATGGACTTTACGCCATCGAGCAACATCGATCCGTCCGTGCTGACCATTCTCAAGAGCTTGAATGCTGGTGATGTGTTTGGTCCGCTCACCACAGCTCAGGGTATTCAGTACGTTCGTCTTGACGAGCGTCGGTCGGGTACGACGCCGACGGTTCGTGCCAGCCACATCCTCATCGAATTTGGAACGAACAAGGATTCGGCCCGTGCCGAAGCCCAGCGTATTCTCGGCTTGGCGAAAAAGGGCGACTTTGCCCAACTCGCTCAGCAGTACTCCAAGGATCCTGGATCGGCTGCCATGGGGGGAGATCTTGGCTACTTCGGCGCTGGTCGCATGGTGGAAGCCTTCGAGAAAGCAGCCTTTGCTGCTTCTGTCAACGATGTGGTTGGCCCTATCGAAACGCAGTTCGGCTGGCACATCATCAAGGTGACCGACCGTCAAACCGACGAATTCAAGTACGCTACCATTACCATCAAGCCCCTTACCAGCGATGCTACGAAGCAGGGCCTCATGCGCGATGCTGCTGAGATGGAGAAGGAAATCACCGATGGAGTGGTGTTCGATACGGTCGCAGCACGTCGGAACTTGACCGTTGCGAAGACAGCCTTCTTCTCCCAGCAAACACCTGTGCTGGGTAAGGCTTCCATCACGGAGTGGGCCTACGAGCATGCCTTGGGTGACGTACTTCGCAAGGAGATTCCGGGTGCTGGTATCTTGATTGCAACGCTATCTGAGATTCGCACGAGCGGTACCAAGCCACTCGATGACGTCAAGGAAGACATTCGCCGCGTGCTTGTGCGCCGCAAGAAACTTGATGCCCTGCAGCAGAAAGCCGAACAGATTGCCCAGGCCTGCAGCGCAGCGGGAGACCTTGCCGCCGTATCCGCTGTTGATCCGTCTCTGACGGTCTCGCAGATGCTCGGATGCAAGAACAATGGTCAGCTTACGGGATTCGGTGGAGAGCATGCTGCAACAAACGCTGCATTCACACAACCGATTGGTACGATCGGACAGCCTGTGCGTGGTGAGTCGGGCTGGTTCATTCTCGTGGCTGACGCACGAACCGAAGCGCCGATGGCTCAGTTCGACGCTGCGATGACGCAGGAACTGCAGCAGCAATCAGCACGTTCGAGGACGTCGGCGTATTACTCCTGGTTCCAGAAGCTACGCGACAATGCCACGATCGTCGACAATCGCGACAGTCGAGACTGAGATGCTTCGTCTCCGTGAGCTGATCAAGCCCACGGGTGGTGCCGAGCGCGTATCTGATACGGCGGAGGCCTATGCGTGGTGCAAGCGTCTGGCTCTCGGTCATTACGAAAACTTCCCTGTGGGATCCATTCTAGTGCCGGCGCATCTGCGCCGGCATTTTTTTTCCGTGTATGCCT
>JAURGP010000005.1 GCA_030833725.1 Candidatus Kapaibacterium sp.
AGCGAGATTGTAGACGACCAGCTCGTTGTTGAACTGCTCGACGAGGTTGTCAGTCCGCACGTGATCCAGCTGAGCTTTGCTGGCGTCCCACTGTGGAAGGACAATCGCGAGATTCCGCTGACGATCACCGTCGACCCTGTGGTATGCGGCATCCCTACCGACACCACAATTCGGTTAACAGCCGAGGTCTGTGGTGGGAATCTGCGAACGGTTCGTCTGGATGTGTTGCCGATTGTGCAGGCACGGCTGGGATCCCATCCGGTGGGTGAAGAGCTTGTGCTCCAGTTCACAAGTTCGCACCAGACCGAAATCGGAGTACATTTGTGGTCGGTCACAGGAGAGCGGTATACGTTGTGTGATAAATTGTCGTTGCAAAAGGGGACAACACAGTGTAATTTCTCCACTTGTGAAGCTGGTAGCGGAATGTATCAGCTGTGGATCGGGTACGTAGGCGGGGAGACGATGATTCCCATCGTGTTGGTCAAATAGCGTTGGTCAAATAGTGTTGGTCACAGTCTTGGTCACTTGGGGTGCGTGTATGAGGAGATTGTTCATCGCCGTGTTTCTGCTCACGACGGTAGCGGGTGGGGAGCTACTTTCACAGCAGGTAGGTCAGGAATTGGCCAACCCGCTTGTACCAGCACAACGGCGGCCCCGCGTCTACGTTGGTCCGGTTGTGGGATACAACCGTGCTCTGCACTCTTCCGGCTTCCAGTCGGTAGCTGGTGACGTGCTGTGTCCAACCTTTGAGACGGGATCGGGCAATGGATTCTATGCAGGTGGCTCGTTTGAGTACCTGCTGGGAAGTCCAACGGCCTCTCGGTCTTCGATCATCGTCAAGGCCCTGTACGACTACATGCCGGCCTACTATGAGGTGCCGGGCGACCAGCTTCCCTCGCTGGGTCCTGACGGCTCTGTGGTAAACTCCACGGTGCGACACGTATCGGAGATCAAGTACACTACGGTGTCACTTGAGGGCCTCTACAAACTCAATCTATTCGACTCCTACTTTGGTGTCGTTGTCGGCCCTACTGTTGGCTTGGTTCTGAGTGCCGACCGTGAGCAGCGAATGGAGCTCGTTGAGCCGCTCAATGCCGTTTTCGATCCAGCATTGGTTGGTCCAGACGTAGAATACATCAACAACGGTCGAGCCATCATCACCAACCGTGATGATCTGCCGGAGAAGAACGGTATTCGTGTCGGTATCAAGGCTGGTATCCAGTACGAACTGCCGATCGGACGCCTTTTGTTTGTGCCGCACATGTTCTACAACTACGGTATCACCGAGGTGAGCCCTACGGACAACCTGCGCATCAATGCCTTGCAGATGGGCGTGGATCTCCGGTTCGCTCTGTAAGCGTGGTAGCCCAAATTTGACGACAACCGTGATGCCCGCCTCTGGTGGGCATCGTCATTTACAGCGTCTTTCAACGAGTTTCTGGATCACCGAGAAACGTATGGAACGAATCTGGTCGCCCTGGAGATCGCAGTACATCGAGGCTCAACCGACTGCTACCGAGGAGTGTTTCCTCTGTGTTGCAGGGCGGTGTACGTCGGCGAGCGTCAAGGAGCTCGTCGTGGCCACGTTCGAACATTGGGTGGTACTGCTGAACCGCTACCCCTACAACGCCGGCCATGTCCTGATTGCACCACGTGCGCACGTTGCGGTGCTGTCAGACCTGGCGGTGGGTGCTTCGGCGTCGTTTCACGAGGTGCTGCAGCAGACTGTTGAGATCGTTACCGAGGTCCTTCATCCTGATGGGGTCAACATTGGACTAAACCTTGGAGCCGCTGCCGGAGCAGGGGTGCCAGGCCACCTACACTGGCACGTGGTGCCGCGGTGGCGCGGCGATGCCAATTTCATGGCAACCACGGCAGATACCCGTGTGATCTCCAGCGCCATAGAGGATCAGTGGTTGAGAATGTCGAAGGCATACGATGACCAATTCGATGACCAATAGAATTGCCCCACAGAAGCGGTTCAGCCAGAACTTTCTGACCGATAACCGCACCGCTGCAAAGATTGCTGCCGTACTCGAAGCGTCGACCGACGACCTTGTGCTGGAGATTGGACCGGGAACGGGTGCCCTGACGAAACACCTCGTTGCCCTGCCGTCGAGGAGAATCGTGGCCGTGGACCTCGATCCTCGTGCCGTAGAGGCCATTTCTGGGATGGTGCAGCAAAGCGGCGGTAGACTCTCTGTGCAGCTCGGGGATGTCCTGAAGGTGAGTCTCGACGACATGTTTGCCGATGTCCCAACGACGAACAGACGTGTGATCGGCAACATCCCCTATGCGATCACTTCCGAAATCCTCTTCTGGCTGTTTGAAGCTCGAACGTCCATGGCACGAGCGGTCATCATGATGCAGAAGGAAGTTGCCCTCCGCTGCGTGGCCAAACCCGGAACGAAGGACTATGGTGTACTGACGGTTGCCGCGTGGTATGCCACGACGCCCAAGCTGATGTTTACCGTACAACCTGGCTCGTTCTTTCCCCGACCATCGGTGACCTCGGCCGTCGTGCGTTTTGACATGCGCACAGAGGTTCCCCCGGTGCCATTCGCCCCCTTCATGAGCTTTGTGCGCGCTGCATTTTCTCAGCGACGCAAGGTCATGGCCAACGCGTTGGCCTCATGGGCCAATCAGCAGGGGATCGCACTGCGGACCGTGACCCTACCAGAGCATCTCTCCGTGACGACGCTGCGTGCTGAGGCGTTGTCGCCCGACCAGCTTGTTGAATTGTACCTGAACCTTACGAAGCCAGAGAACCAGCCTGCATGACCTCGCACGACCACAATACGCTCCAGGGGCTGCTACAAAGAGGGGTAGCCCATATCCAGGCCTATGATGTGTACACGATCATCATGCTGGTGCTCTTTACGGCTCTTGCCCTAGCCTATTATCCCTACATTCCTGTTGCCTCAAGTAAACTGGTACTGAATGCCTTCCTTGCTGGCAGTGTCGGAGCGCTGATCCTGCTGCATGCACTCACGACCGTGCCGCTGTTTGCCGTCTTGCGTCGGTTCTATGTGATTCCGATGATCTACCTGATGTACGATCAGGTTCACACCTACGTTCAATTGGTGCACCCAGTAGATTACGACGCCCAGCTTATTGCTGCTGATCGGTGGCTGTTCGGGTGCGATCCAACAGTGTGGATGGGGCAGTGGTCCAGTCCTGCCCTTACCGAGTACCTGCAGCTGTGCTATTTCCTCTTCTACCTGCTGCCCATCATGCAGGCTGTGGAGTTGTGGCGGAAGGGGGCTTGGGACGACTTAGACGTGTTTGCCCGCGGAATGACCTTCTGCTACTTCATTTCGTATCTGGCCTACTTTGCCATGCCGGCGATTGGTCCTCGGTTCACACTGCACGACTTCAACGCTACCAATGTGGAACTGCCCGGGCTATGGCTCACACCGTGGTTGCGCGACATTGTGAACATCGGCGGGGGAGTAGCGCTTGGTGTGACCGATCCGGCATCGGTGGTCAATCGCGACTGCATGCCCAGTGGTCATACGATGATGACCTTGGTCAACATCCTGTTAGGCTTCCGATTTCGCTCGCGATTCCGGTGGATCTTCGTGGTGATTGGAGGCAGTCTGATCCTGTCGACCGTGTACCTGCGGTATCACTACGCTGTAGATCTTTTGGTAGGTGCGTTGCTTGCCGTAGCCACCTTACCACTCGAACCGATCGTAGCGACCTGGATGAATCGCATTCGTCTACACCTTCGAGCGTGATGTTCGTGGGGAAAAGTGTGACATGACCCTGACACTTTTTTTGTTGCACCGAAGGTAAAATCTCTTATTTTCCACTCGTGGAGCGGTGTGATCCGCCCATGCAGGTTCGCGAAAAGTTCTCTGATTACAACTACTTTTTCGTTTTGACCTTATCAACCAGGAGTCAATCGATGCACTTTGCACCTCGATTACTACGGACAATTCTGATGCTGCTCGTAGCAGTGGCAGGGTACTCCGGCCAAGCAGTGGCACAAGACGTTGTGTCCACGTCAGGCACCATGGGACTCATGGAGGGACGGCACTACATGGTGGCCTTCCCCCAAGTCTGGGCAAGTACTTCGGAAGTACCTACGCCCAAGCCCATGCTGCTCTTTATCTCATCGCGGTCTCGCGCCACGGTGACGATCACTACGCCAGCACCGAGCAACGATGCTATCAAGCTGAGCCGCACCATCACTCTGCAACCTGATGAGGTCTTCCAGTTCGAAGTTCCCATCCCGTTGATGAATACCGAGTCGGAAGTCAAGAGCGGCTATGGCATTGCCGTGACAGGCGACAAGCCGATCTCCGTTTCCACGTATCAGGCGTGGATGGGTAATGGTGAGTTGGCACGCCACCTCCCGGTAGAATCGTGGGGTAGGAACTACTACTCGATGAACTTCTACCAGGATCGCTACGGACAGAATGGCAACTACAAGTACCGTCCAGGCCAGATCCTCGTGATTGCCGCTCGCGATAACACGGTGGTGACCTACACGCCAACAGTAGATACTGAGGGTGGACGCGATCAGCCATCTGTCCGCAAGGGACAAACGGGAACCGTAACCCTGAATAAGGGCGAGACCTTCCTGATCAAGGCGAAGATCGATGAAGCATACAACAAGGAGTACGTGACGGATCTCTCCGGTACGTGGATCCGCGCCAGTCGTCCGGTTGGTGTGGTCTCGGGCCACACCAAGGTAGCCATCATGCGCTACCCTGACGTCCTGCCTCCTACAGGTATGTTTGCTACGGAAGCCCACTTCGTGCGGAACAACGTTCATGATGCCATGCTGCCATTCGAAATGGCCGGCACGGAGTTCGTGACGATCCCAGTGATGTACGGCCCACTGCGTATCACGGGCAAGGCTGCTCAGGACGCCGGTATTGAAGACGACCGAGGAGACGTGATCCGCTTTATCGCTCTCGAAGACGGCACGCAGATCGAAGCTCTCCGTGAGGATGGCTCCGACTACAAGACGATTATGAAGATCGATCGCGGTGGTACATGGTTGGAAACCTCGGTTCAGGTTCCAACCAAGTGGCGGTCCAACAAGCCAATGCTCGTAGGTCACTATGGAAAGGCCTACGCCAAGGTGATTCCACCAGCTGCCTCCAAGGACGGCGACGCTACGCAAGGTCACCCAACGGTAGAATCGGGCATGCCGATGCTGCAGTATGTTCCTTCCACCGATCGGTGGGTGAGCTACGCAGTGTTCCATGCACCAGACGGTATGGACAACTTCTTCAACATCGTCTTCCGCCCCGAAGAAGTAGGAAAGATCAAATTCAATGGCGCCTCGCTGAACGGTCGTTTCGGTGGCGCAATGCGTGAACTGAAGGGAACACCATACTGGTACATCCGTCATCCAATCGGCAAGGGCGACTACGTCATTGAATCCGAAACGGAAGACGTGCGCTGGATGGCGTGGTCGTACGGCTCCCTGGACGGCTTGAACATGGGTCGTGCCTACGGCACGCCAGTAGCTGTTGATGTGGCCATCGAGTGCGACGACTCCGTTGCCGTAACCGAGGAAATCCTCTGCGGTGACGTCAAGGGAGAAGGAAAGATTCTCCCAGAAGGATCTGAGTGTGGATCGATCTACATGATCTACGCCGAGAGCCTGAGCAACTACGAGCTGGTTGTTGACGAGAACTTCGAAAGTGGCATGCAAAAGGCCAAGTTCCAGGTGAACGTCCTGGACAAGCGTCAGCCAGGTAAGGCCGTTGTGCGTGTTGTCTCGCGGTCGGGCAAGTACGTCGAAAAGACCTACGAGTACACCCCAGACAAGATCGATTGGAGTCCAAAGAGCATCGACTTCGGTGCCATTCCAATTGGTTCACCATCGTGCAAGACCATTACCTTCACCAACCTCCGCACCGATGCTCCGGTAACGGTCAAGGATGTTCGTGTGAAGTACTATCCAGGTACGTTCCGCTTCAACCCAGCGTCGTTTACCATCGACCCAGGTCAGAGTGTCAACGTGGAAGTGTGTGCAACAACCAACGACACGCGTGAGCTTGTCGACACGGTAATTGCGCAACTTGAGTGCTTCGATGAAATCACGACGGAACTTCGTGTTCGTAGCCAGGCTCCGCTCATCTACGTTGGTGACCAAACCTGGATTAACATCCCAGCAACTTCGCCGGGTGTTGAGCGCCCAGTAGAAATTATCAATGCTAGCGATGTGAACCTGACCATCACCGGATACGACAAGACGCTCCTTGATGGTTCGGGCAACTTCTTCAACCCACGGAACCTGGATGAAGTTCTGCCACTAACCATTGCTGGTGGCGGTCGTCACACCTTCTACGTTACCTACAGTCCACGTGGCGAAGCTGGTGTCGCTCACCAGGTGAATGTTCCATTCTACTCCAATGCGAAGAAGGAAGACTCTATTGCCGTCCTCAAGGGTAACGGTGTCGAGATCGACCTCTACGCAGCGGCTCTGCCATGGAACGTCCGCGTCCTCGACAACATCCAGACTGCCCAGGGTGTAACTTCCTATGGTCAGACGGTGGAGTTCCAAAACACTGGCGATCTGCCAGTAGAGTTCTCTACTCCAGAGATTCGCGGTGCTGATGCTGCTTCCTTCCGGATCGTAGACTTCGGCAACACCGGTGGCTTCCCAATTACGCTGGTGGGTGGTACGCGTCCAAGCGCCACCATCAACATCGAGTTTGTACCAACGGAACTGGCCAATCGTGGTGGTGAGCGCAACGACTACACCGCCGAGCTGGTCTTCCCAACCAACTCCGATGCTCAACGCGAAATTGTTGTTGAACTGAAGGGAACGGCGTGGCAACCACAGGTAAAAGGTGCCGATCAAGACTACGGTATTTTCAACCTTGGTGCAGCAACGTCGACGCTTGACATTCCGGTGTCGAACACGCACTTCCAGGATGTAACCAATCCAACCACGGGAGATGCACAGGGTACGCACGAAGTTGTGATCACCGGTATCAACATTGTTGGTGCTGCTAACAACTTCAAGATCAACAACGGTCCTACACCGGCATCGCCATGGCGCTTGGCTGGTGGCGAGGAGCGTATGCTGAGCGTCACGTTCGATCCTCGTGAATCGGGCATGTTCTCGGCACAGTATGAGATCATCACGCAGCCTGAGAATCTGACAACCGGTGCAGCGCCATACACACCTGTATACACGCTCACGGCAGAAGTGATTGGCGGCGAGTTCAACGTTCGCGATGCCTATGCGCGCCAGTACGTCCTCAACACCACCGAAATGGTGGTTGAAGTGCGTCACTCGGAAGCACAGCCACGGACGTACGACGTGAGCTTCCCGAAAGGTGCAGACGCGTCTCGCTTCACAGTTATCGAGCCAGCTTCTGGTGTGTTGACGGTTGCTCCTGGACAGACTGGTGTCATTCGAATCCAGTTTGGACCGGACTTTGTCACACTGCTTCAGAACGGTCAAAACCGAGATATCATCGACTCGAAGGGTGGCGGTTCGGGTATCAAGTGGCGTGATACGCCAGCAGGCCAGCCAGGCTTTGTGGCTACGATCGACATCACCGATCAAGTAAATGGTGAAACCAAGACGGCTTCCATCACTGGTGATGGTCTGTTCCTGGAGACCACCAACTTCGTTGGTCAGTTTGTAGATGGCGCCAAGAAAACGGGTTACACCGTCAAGCCAGGCGAAGCCGTCCAAGTTGCCGTAAGCCTTGAGGCCGTCCCAGAATCACTTGATCCGGTGAAACTCACCGAAATGCGTGTACGTCTGTCGTGGGATCCAAAGCTGGTACAGCCACGGACCAACCCAGCGGACTTTATACTGGATGGTATGCTGGCCGAAGGTTGGACTGTCGTCAACGTAGCGACCTTCCCAGAAGGATCGCGCATGCCGAACTCGATGGAGATCGACATTGCCGACCTGCGCGCTACGAAGACGCCACTGGTGAACGACCGCACGAAGCCGTTCTTTGCCGTCATCTTTGATGCCTACCTCGGCATCGGTGCCGATCCGGTGAACGTTACGCGGACTCCAGTGAACGTGTATTCCTACACCGTGGACTTTGATGGTTCCAATGGTCCAGGAGTGACACAGTCGTACGCACTGTTCAACGACGAACCTGGCTCCATCACCGTCGACTTCGGCTGTGCTGGTGAACTACGTCTGGTACAGCTCTCATCGACAACGTTCGGCGTGAAGCCGGTCAGCCCGAACCCTGTATCGAGCACGGCAACGATTAACTACTCGATTGGTCTGAATGGCCACACGAGCATCGTTCTGTACAACTATGCTGGCGAGCGTATCATGGACATCCTTGATGCCAACCAAGCTAGCGGTACGTATGAGATCGCTCTTGATGTGTCCACACTGCCAGCGGGCACGTACTACTACCGCGTAGTATCCGGTCCGTTCATGAGCGAGCCACAGTCGATGACGATCGTTCGCTAATCTTCAACACATGCAACGTCAACGCCCCCTTCTACTTGGTAGAAGGGGGCTTCTTTTTTTATGGACCAGCGGTAGGGCCTATGAGAGGTACTTCAGGACGTGCACTGCAGCTGTTGCCGAGGCACCAAGGCGCTCTTCAAGCCAGGATGATCTTGTGTCCACACTACCCACAGCGAGTACAATCTGACTACGAAGCCAGTCCTGTGCCTCCTGGACCGAGGTGATCACCGCAAGAGAACCTGCCTGTTGCAGAGATTGTGCGTCCAGGGAACGATGAATGTTCGGCCCACAGGCGATGGGCAGTCCAGCACAGGCAGGCTCGGTGGTGCTGTGAACCCCTGCGCCAAAGCCCCCTCCCACCCAGGCGGCTGTGCCCAGTGGGTAGAGGCCCACCAGCAGGCCGTAGGCATCAACCACGACGTTCCGAGACGGATCTGGCTGGTCGGTGCTGTATCGGAGCGCATCGAAGCGCAAACATGTCTGCACGATTTCGGATTCACGCAGTTGATGGGGAACAATCACGAGCCGTGGCTGTACAGGTAGTTCCTGCAGAGCCGAGGCGAGGAGGTCAAGATCGGCCGGCCACGCACTACCCACGATCACCGTGGGGTAATCCCGATGGGGGATCCATGCAGACAGATCTTGCGCGGGCGTCCGGTGGTGGAGGCGGTAGAGGACTTGATCGACACGGCTGTCAGGGACAACAGAGACGGGAACATGTGACGCGATCTGATGTAGCCGTTCTGCATGGTGCTCACTAATGGCCAGGATCTCGGTAAGCTGGCGATAAGTATCGGTTAGCCAGGCTCCAACAAGGAAATGGTGGGCCCTCGTAGGAGCTGTCGCGTTCACCAGCACCATGGGGACGCGAGCTTCGTGCAGAGCACGAATCATTGACCTCCACAGATCGTATCGGTTGATCACTACGGCCGTTGGTTGTAATGCTGCTACCAGACGTCGCATGGTTGGGAGGTGATCTACCGGAAGCAGGAGGGCATCGTCTAGGAGGGGGCTTTGGCGTGCGTGGTCGATGGCTGAAATCGACGTCACCGTAGCCACCACGGAGACCTCCGGTCGGCGCTCGCGGATCTCCCGAACGATTGGCAACAGTTGCTCCAGCTCCCCAACCGAGGCAGCGTGAATCCAACAGCGAGGGCCAGATGTCGCTGCTGGTACTGCAAGCCGATCACGGGTGTGCTGCTCCTCTCGACTCCACGCCTGCAACCGAGGTTGCACCGCTCTCACGGTCGTTGCCACTGCTGGCAGCACGGCGCGAAGGATGGGGATTGCCACTCCATCGTAGAGGGCATCAACCAGACGAACCGATCCGCTGGATCGCACGACTACCTGCCGTGAAACGATGGCGTACGCTTGTCCAGAAACGCCCGCGTGCCTTCTTTGAAGTCCTCACTACCGCATGTTCGACCGAAGATGCTGGCCTCGATGTACAAGCCCTCAAGTCCAGAAACATCGGCAGAGGCTTGCGCAGCTTCCAAGCAGGCATACAGGGCCAGCGGCGCTTTGGCAGCCAGCATCTGGGCGAAGGCCAGAGTTTGATCCAGAAGGTCTGCAGCGGCGTAGACACGATTGACGAGGCCGATACGCAGAGCTTCGGCAGCATCAATCATGTCACCGGCAAGTATCAACTCATATGCCTTTGCCAGTCCGACGAGTCTCGGTAGGCGCTGTGTACCTCCGTAGCCGGGAATGATTCCCAAGTTGATCTCAGGCTGACCAAAACGAGCAGAATCTGCTGCAAAGCGCATGTGGCAAGCCATGGCCAGTTCACATCCGCCGCCCAGGGCAAAACCGTTCACGGCGGCGATGACAGGCTTGCCGAGGCGCTCGATGGCGGTGAAGACAGCTTGTCCGCGCTCGGCGAAGAGTTTGCCTCCGACGGCGTCATTAGCGTGCAACTCCGCAATATCAGCGCCCGCGGCGAATGCTTTCGGGCCGCTTCCGGTAATCACCACAACGCGCACGTTGGGGTCGTACTGGCACGTGGTGATGGCTGCATGCAATTCACGCAGTAGTTCCGCGTTCAGGGCGTTCAGTTTATCCGGGCGGTTGAGCGTAATGACGGCTACGCCAGCATGTCCATCAGTGGGGAGATCTAGGAGGATGGTGTGTGCCATGAGTGTTCCTGTGGTGCGTCCGGTTGTGGATCTTGTGCAAAGCTACGAAGGGTGCACCTGGTAGGCGTGTCTTCTACCGGTTGGTCGCTGTGCGAATGGCCGGTAACTTCGCACGGTATGCTCACACGTGCACTTTGGATGGTCGTTGCTGTAGTCCTCGCAGGATCGGTAGAGCTGTGTGCTTCGACGCCGACGCCAACACCGACGCCGAAGCTCACCATCAAGACTGAGCGCACGCTGGCCCCTGGGATCACCTATCGCGAGTACCGCACGAATGGTCGCCGACCATCCTTGGTGCACGTTGTGGCTGTCAACCGCACTGTAGCCGGCAATGCCATCCGCGTTGTGAAAGCGATGAATCATGCCTTAAGCCGTGAACCGTTGGTTCCGATGGCTGATCGCTACGAAGTCATCAATGGTGATGCCGTCATGGCCATGGTCAATGCCAACTTCTGGGCTGCCGTTCGCAACAATCCCATTGGTCCATGTGTCGTCGACGGGGAGGTGGTCGAAATGACGCCGCACAAGCAGTGGTCCAGTGCCTTCTTTGATGCCCGGAACCGTTTGTTGATTGACACCTTCCGCCTTCAGGGTTCCGTAACGATCGGCACTGCTCGATTGCCGATCGCCAGCACCAATCGTCGGTCGGATTCAACGGGTGTTGTCGTGTACAATCAGTACGGCGGTAAGACTGTGCCGTTCATCACACCAGAACAGCTCGAGTGGCTCTGGCAGCAGTCGGCGTCCGAGCGTCGCACCATGGGAGATGATTCCACAGAGCAGGATGTCACCGAGGCTGATCTCCGAGCCGAGATGGCACGTGCTCATCTGGAGCAAAACCGGGAACATCCGATGGTGAAGATCCAGGTTCGGTACCTACGTTTCCCCAGCGTGAATCGAACCACTCCCTGTAGGGTGCTTGCCGTGGATACCGGTATCGTATCTACGCCACTGCGCGGCGCCGTGATTTCGCTGCCACGATCAGCACTGGCAGGGCTCGTTCCGGAAGCTGGAGATACCGTCTTCTTGGAGTTCAAAACCAACATCCACGATCATCTACACTTCATGAATGCCATCAGCGGCACGCCTCGGCTGGTGCGCAATGGAGTTTCTGGTCACGAGGCCGCGCGTGAGGGTGTCACCGGAAAGCGCTTCATCCGACAACACCTTGCTCGTACTGCCCTTGGATGTGATGAAACGGGAGAGACCATCTACCTGGTGGCAGTAGAACCGTCCCGAAAGGATCGGAGCGCCTATGGTGCCACGCTGGCCGATCTAGCGGCGATCATGGAAGCTCTTGGCGCCCATGATGCCATGAATCTGGATGGAGGGGGCTCGACGGGTATGGTGGTCGAGAACCGCCACGCATTTTTCGACGAAGCCGTCGAGACGCGTCCTGTTTCGGTGGGGCTGGCCGTTGTGCGGTTGCACCACGTGTTGCGTGCCCATCAGTATAGCAAGTAAGGAAGACGCCGCAGAAGAAAGTCCTGTACACCGATCTGTGACGAGGCACGCAGTTGCGGCAGGGATGTCCCGGACTGTAGCAGGTTCAACCAGCGACGAGACCCGGATGTTTTGACAAACATCTGTCCGGCATTGCCCTGCACAACGCTTGGCGACAGGGCTGCCGGATACCTGTTGCGAAAGCTCTGCAACAGTATCAGGGCAGCATCAAAGGGCTTGAAGGCGGAGTCGTCAGCAAAGGCCAGATGGTAGCCGATGCACTCCCGCTTGGCGAACTTACCAGCTATGGGCACAAATCGACCGGCACGAGCGATCACGCCACAGGAAGCAAGATCGCGTACCAGCGAGGCCTCTTGCTGGGGTGGAAGGGAGTAGTCTGGTGCACCGATCATCGTAAATGGTCCCGAGGTTCCGATCCCAATCGACGCAAGCCCAAGTTCACCTAACAGCCCAACCACTGGATATCCCCTTGCAGCCGAAATCGTCGGGATGTTCGGTGACGTGGGATACCAGTGCAGTCCGGTATCTTCCCACCGCATCGTGCGTGTCCAGCCGGTGCAGGCAATCACGACCACAGAGCAGCGTTGTGGCGTGCCATCACCACGAGGCTGCAGCCACCCCTCTGTAGAAACCATCTGCGCTAGTTCACCCATCGTCATGCCGTGGACGTATGGAATGGGGGCGCGGCAGACGAAGTTTCGAACGTCGGCATCTGGCACCGACCCGTCGACGACCATCCCACCGAGGGGGTTGGGACGATCTAGGATCATCACCGGTGTGCCTACATCAGCACAAGCTTCCATCACTTCAATCATCGTGCTGATGTAGGTGTACGATCGCGTCCCGATATCCTGAAAGTCAACAACCACAATGTCAGCGTCTCGAATCATGGCAGGTTCAGGTCGGCGCAGTCGCCCGTAGAGCGACACCACCGGTGTACTTCCAACGGTGTCATCCGCCACATGATCTCCGGCCCGCACCACACCATAGTAACCGTGTTCTGGAGCCAGCAATCGTAGCACCTGAACCCGAGGATGGGCGATGAGCTCTTCAGCCGTACTTCGTCCGGTATGGGCTCGGGCAGCAGCATGCGTTACGAGCACAATCTTCTTGTCGGCCAACGCCTCCATGTTCGTGGCAAGCAGCACATCGATGCCAGGACGCACCGTGCCAGCCAGCGCGATGGGAGTCATGAACACCAACAGAAGGTAGACGATCATGTGCGATCCCGTTGTGATCGTGGATGGAAGAGTGCATGCACTTCACGAATGTACTCGCGGTCGACGTGCGTGTAGATCTGCGTGGTACCGATGTCGGCATGACCCAACATCTCCTGCACGGCCCGGAGATCGGCTCCACCCTCTAACAGATGCGTCGCAAAGGAGTGCCGGAACATGTGCGGATGAACGTGGACGTCGATTCCCGCTCGTCCGGATGCCGTCTGGATCATATTCCACACCGACATTCGCGAGAGTGGACGTCCACGTTGGCTTAGAAACAGGATGTCGTCGGTATCGTAGTTCCGCAGGAAGAGTGGGCGTACCTCATGGATGTAGCGCTCGATCCACTGCAGCGCATGCGCGCCAACGGGCACCAAGCGCTCTTTCGATCCTTTGCCGAAGACGAGAAGAACACCGGCGTCCACGTGGAGGTCTCGTTGCCGAATCCCAAGGAGCTCGCTCACACGTAGTCCGCACGCATAGAGCGTTTCGAGCATCGCCCGATCACGAATGTCGGCAGGACGAATAGGAACAGTACTATCGGCCGATGGCGTCGTTGCTTCAATCAAACGGATCATCTCCTGTGCACTCAAACACGTCGGAAGTGCGCGTCGACTTTGAGGTACATCGAGCGTTGCCGTCGGATCGGTGTTCATGGCCCGGATACCCGACAGCCAGGCATACATCTGCTTGATCGACGAGATGTACCGCGTGCGTGTCGAGGCCGACAAGCCCATCTCATGCAGAAAGGACAGAAAGCCTGTCAGGTGCCTGCGCTCTGCATCCGTGAAGCTCTCCAGCCCTGCTCCAGTAAGGTATTCGGCAAGACGCCGTACATCCCTTTGATAAGCCTCTACGGTATGCTCTGCCGCTCCTCGCTCTAGGCGGAGGAAGGCGGTGAATCCAGTAATGGACCGCGTCATAGCCCCGGAAACGGCTCCGGCCGCGGCCCCAGCCCCAGCCCCAGCCATGGCCCCAGCACGCTCAGGACGCTGCATCCGCGGACGACTCTGGAGTTTCTGCAGAAGTGGCATAGCGCACTCGTTTGTGCGACATACCAAGCAAGCTCTTGACAAAGGACGACCGAATCACGTCCAGATCATGCAGTGTGAGCGGAACATCGCGTAGTTGTCCGTCCATCATGCGGTCAATCATGATCGTTTCCACCGCCTCAGAGAGCGTCTTGCGGCTGGAGGTATCCTCGAGCCGTGACAGGGCCTCTACGGCATCAGCCATCATCACGATCGCCGTTTCCTTGGAGTTGGGTAGGGGGCCTGGGTAGCGGAAATCCGACTCATCCACGTGGGCGCCCTGTGCCTGCGATTCCTCAATGGCAAGAGTGTAGAAGTGTTTGATCAGCATGGTTCCGTGATGCATCGGAATAAAGGACCAGATACGCTCCGGTAGGCGATACTCACGAGCCAGTTCAATACCGTCCTGGACGTGCTGACGAATGATTGCTGCACTCTTCTTGGGAGGAAGGCGGTCGTGCTTGTTGCCGATGTTCATCTGGTTTTCCACGAAGTACTCGCTCTTCTCCAGCTTTCCGATATCGTGGAAGTAGGCTCCAACTCGAGTGAGCAGGGTATTGGCGCCAATGGCGCTAGCAGCAGCTTCAGCCAGTCGTGCTACCGCCATGGTATGCTGATAGGTTCCAGGTGCCTGCTCGTTGAGCTTCTGAAGCAGGGGATGATTCAGATTGTCGAACTCCTCCAGCCGCATATCCGTCGCCACGTTGAACATGCGCTCAAAGACAATGATCACGGCAAACGTGATCAACGGCGACAGGACGGCGTTTGCCGTGGCCATCAGCAACTTTGGCCACATCGCCTCGACTGGTGTTGCACGCTCCAGCTCTACGGCCAGTGTTGCGATCACCAATCCGATAAAGATGGCAAAGATGGACGTGAAGATCTGGGTCCGATTGCGCACATGTTGCGTACTGTAAATGGCCAGGACGCCGCCTGAAAGGAGGACGAGAACGATACCGAAGTCGTTGCCTCGTGCCACGCCAACGGCGAGTGCCATTGCCATCGTGAGGACCAACGCCGTACGCGCCTCGTAGAGGATGGTGATGATCATTGATAGCGCCGGAACCACGATCACGTACTCGTACGGAACCACCGACTCCAGTCGGGCCGAGATCCACGCCAGGAGAGCCGTCAGAACTGGCAAGGCTAACAGGCTTCCCAGTTGACCAATACGCTCGAAGCTCGTAGGTCGCAGGATGATGAGGTACAGCACCACAAAGGCTGCGATGAGTGCTGCATGGCCTAGGCTACCCAGAACCATGAAAAGCGACACCGGTGAATCCGAGCGCAGGTATTGGGCATAGCGGTAGCTGGCAAGACGTCGCAAGGTAGCCTCATCCAACCGTTGCCCTTTGACTACCAGCACATCGTTTTGGCGAACAATCTCGATGGTACTTGGAACAGCTTGCGCAGCGGCCCTCTGAGCCTGCGCCGTTGCGCTAGGTTCAACCGTGATCGAGGGCTGTACAAGCGGTAACAGCACCGTTCGTAACTCGTCACGAACGGCTGGAGAAGCCGTCGATGTTCGTTGGCCAATGAGCTTCTTGAGTCGCTGGACGTCGGTGAGTTGTGCCACATCGACGACAACATCGGTCGCATCTGTTCGCTGGATCACGACAGCCGCTGCTTGAAGACTGTCCACGGAGCGATCGAGGATGTATCGCTGGGCAAACATCTCCACAAGCTCAGCCCAGTGGAGTCGTAGCCACTGTTTACCGTCGGTCGACACCATCTCCGATGCTTGCTCCAGACGGCTTGGAGCACTGGCCACAACAGCCACTCTACAGATGGGTGGCGACGATCGCCGTGCAGAGTCTTGCTCGCGCTGTAGCTCCACGGGATCCTTCATCACGGGGAAGGTGTAATCGGCTACGACATCGTCCTGGGTCCACGTAGTGCCTAACAGCGATACGTCATAGCGACCCGACTGCGTCTCCAACCCCGAGCGAGGAAAGGCAAGGGTCATCACCACCACGGCTACGGCAACAAACGACCATCGCACCACGGGGCTGTTCCATGGTGTGGAGGGGGCTCTGCGTTGCGCATCTTCGTCGCGGATCTGCGCAAACAGTGATTTCGTCTGCTTTGCCATAGTGCGTACCCTGTGGACTAGCGTCCTTGGAATGTGGCTGCGCGCTTTTCAAGGAAGGCTTGCACCCCCTCGGCATAGTCGTAACTCTCACCGGCACGCTGCTGGTAGTCTGCCTCGAGGTCCAGCATTTCCGACAGCGACAACTGCATGCCCTGTTGTAGAAGCTGCTTCACAAAGCCATAGGTCTGTGTCGGGCCTTGCGCGTACTGGAGCGCCAGTGATCGCAGCGAGGCACGAAAGGCCTTGGGATGAACCACGGCGTTCACCATGCCAAGTCGATGGGCTTCTTCAGCAGTGATGGGCTGATTCAGGGTTGCAAACTCGAAGGCGCGACTGTATCCCATCATCCGAGGATACAACCAGGTGGCTCCAGAGTCTGGAATCAGTGCAATGGCGATGAAGGCTTCAACGAAACGCGCCGAGGAACTCATCACGCGCAGATCTGCGGCAAGAGCCAAGGATAGTCCAGCACCAGCGGCCACACCGTTGATACCGGCGATGACGGGTTTCGGCATCTGCTGCATCGCGCGGATAATCGGATTGTACCGGCGCTCCAACGAATCACGGAGGCTGCGTTTGCCACCACCGCTAGGAGCGTCCTTCAAGTCCTGGCCAGAGCAGAAGGCTTTGCCTGCACCCGTGAGCACAACGCACCTCACATCTGGCGACTCATGCATGACGGCGAGCGCTGATTGCAGATCGGTCGTCAACTGCTCATTTGCTGCATTGAAAACGTCTGGTCGGTTCAGCGTGATCGTGCCAATGCCATCGCTCACATCTACAAGGAGTGTCTCATAGTTCATCATCGTCCCTTCCATTCCGGTGTGCGCTTATTCACAAAGGCATCCATACCTTCTTTTTGGTCGTCGGTGGCAAACAGGAGGTAGAAGTTCTTGCGCTCAAACTCCAAGCCCCCTTCCAGCGTGGTACTAAAGGCCTTGAGTACGGCTTCCTTTGCCAGGCGGGTTGCCATTGGTGCCTTGGTGGCGATTTCCGAGGCTAAGGCTAGTGCCTCATCGAGGTACATCGCCGCAGGTACCACGCGATTGACCAAACCGGCCTCCAAGGCCCGTCGCGCACTGATCGTCCGGCCCGTCAGCACCAGCTCCATGGCTAAGGCCTTGCCCACGGCGCGCGTCAATCGCTGCGTGCCTCCAGCTCCGGGCATCACGCCAATGTTGATTTCCGGCTGACCAAACTGAGCTGTTTCAGAAGCTACGATCATGTCGCAGAGCATGGCCAGTTCGCAGCCACCTCCAAGTGCAAAGCCACTCACGGCGGCAATCGTTGGGGTTTTTGTCTGCCGAATGCGCTCCCAACGAGCAAACTGATCTCGCTCAAGCATTGTGACGGCTGAAGCATCCGACATCTCTGTGATATCTGCGCCGGCAGCAAAGGCACGTGCGTCACCGTGGATCACAATACACCGGATGTTGGGATCAGCGTCGAATCGCTCAAAGGCATCCACCAGCTCGATCATTGTCTGCAGACTGAGAGCATTCAGCACCTTCGGGCGATTGAGCCGAATGGCGCCTACATGACCACCCGGTTCGTATGTCTCAATACAGCTGTATTCTTGTGCTGTCATAGCCACGTCGTTCCGTCGTGATAGTGATTGAACCCACGAAGTTACGTGATGAACAACATCATGAATCATGTGTTTTGCCATACACTGACGGCCACAAGTGATGCCATCCCTGCGACGGATGCCGTGCGTCGTCACTTAGATGCCATGCGCATCCGCGACGGGGAGCAGGTGCGTGTCTTCAACGGTCGGGGAGTAGTCAGTGTGGCCATGGTCGAGAGGCAGGGCGGGAGCGTGGTACTGCGTGCCATGTCGCATACCGTAGTGCCAATGCCGCCACCACTGCGACTGGCTTTCGGTGTGCTCGATCACCGGGATCGTCTGGAGTTCGCCATTGAAAAGGCCACGGAGTTAGGTGTAACACATCTGTTCCCACTTTCCTCTGATCACGTGCAGTTTCGGAAGTGGTCGGACGAGCGTGCTCAGGCCAAGATGGTGGCTGCGCTCACACAGAGTGGACAGGCGTGGTTGCCCCAGATTGCCCAGCCCAGTACGGTTGATGCATTGCTGAATACTCTGCCAAGTGAGGATACCATCATTCTTGGATCCGATACCGGCGGTGCCGTCCATGACGTGCAGTCTACGTCGGGGACGACCGTTTGTGTGGGGCCTGAAGGGGGCTTCTCTCAGCGGGAACTGGATCTCTTCACGGCGGACCGTCGGACGATCCAGATAGCAATCGGCCGCTCCCGCCTACGGGCAGAAACGGCCGCTGTTGCATTATTGGCTGCGTGGGTTGGCGTGCAACCCCTTCGTTAGCGGTTGATGACCACAGGAAGCTGGTCTACACGGCCGTGCATCGATACGCGCAAGGCGTACCGTCCTGACGAGAGTTGGTGAACGGGTAGCTGCACAAGGCGAATCTGGGGTGCCAGTGTTTCCTGGAGCAGAACTAGTGTTTCACCCGTCATCGATACCAGCTCGACGTGCACAGGACCACCGTGTTCCACAACAATCTCCGCCATACCATGATCCACCATGGGCATTGGCGCCAAGCGCACGGCAGTCGGTGCTACCGAAGCCTCGTCGTCAACAGACGTGGTTCCAGACACAAAGTACCGTGATGTCACGGGAAGGTGATCCGACACGGTCGAAGAATAACTCGACAGGTAGGCCTGTGGTGCCTCTAGGAACGTACGATGGTGGAACGGCTGAAGATCTGTCGTCACCAGTGCATGATCGAGGAAGCTGCTAGCAAACCCGATGTACGACTTCAATCCCCGCTCTTCCATCGGCAGGGTGGGCGACCACCAGCGTTCGGTGTCGTTGATGAAGTTTGCAAACGGAGACGGCAGCGTGGAATCCACAATCGAGTATCCGAGAGCGTCGTTCAGGTCGCCCATGATGATCATGGATGTGTCGGCGTAGAAGTCTGCCAGGTACTGGTGGAACGTTTCGGCATCGGCCTTCCGACGCTCGTAGTCCTCCATCATGGTCGAGTCGCTGGTAGCCTTTCCATGCAGGGTAAAGAACACCATGCGCTTGGTGGTGCCGTCGATCGTGGCATCGAAGGTCATCCGGAATGGATACCGCCCATTGGCCCAGGCCTGAGCTCCACCATTCACGGCAAGTCCAGTGGTAAGGGGCGTAATGGTTTCGCGGTTGTAGATGTAGGCCATTTTCTGATCGCTGGTCACCTGAGCGGCAAGATCATTCCCGTACAATCCCGCGACCGAGTCGCTTAGGGCATCAAGGGCCTCCTGGGACAGCACTTCCTGAAGGGCATAGATATCAGCTTGGATGCTGTCCATCACCTGACGAATGCTCCGGCGCTGGCGGTCCTTATCGCGTGGTCCACGAGCCGTATCGGCCGTACCATACCACTCCAAGTTCCAGGATGTAACGTCAAGGGTGCGACGCTTGCTCACCGTGTCTTCCTCTACCGACAAACCGATATCGGTGGCAAAACGAGGGAACATCTGGTAGGCACCGCGGAACTGGCTGACACAGCCAATGACGTCGACCGGTTCGGTAGGGATCGGCAGGGAGTTGCGAGCAATGTCCGTTGCACCGTCGATGCGAACCTGAAACAGGTTGCCCTGACTGTCCTCGAGATCGTAGTTCGTCTCGCTCTGGAACGAGCCTTTTGCGAGAAAGGTCACGCGACGTAGGCGGATGAGCATGCCTTCTTCGTTCTCGCCAACGAGTGGAATCGTCGTTGTCTTTGGTCGCGGATCTATGCGCTCAACTGGGACGACGGTAAACCGAAAGTCCGTTCCCGCCAACTCGGTAAGCCCCGTACCCGGCGCACCTGTCGTAGCCTGAAACTCGATGAGTGTAGCATTCTCGATGATCACGGAATCACCGATGCGGGTACCCGCATTGAATCCAGCATTGAACACAGCAACGCCCGCTGTGCCATCCTCGATGTAGGCTGTATTGCGAAACACATTGGCAGCCGTTACGCGACCGGCAACCTTTGCGACCACCGAGCCGAACTCCTGTTTCCGGGCATCGGCGATGGAGATCACGTCCTGGCTAACAGCCGTGCTTGCGCCAATGGCCAGCAGAAGCGTCATGAGAAGTCGTTGCACCATGGAATCCTGTCCTTATCTCACTGAATGGAATTACTCAAACATCTGCAATGCTATAGAATCGCGTAGCGGGGGGGCGGCATCGTAAGCATACATCGTATATGACTTGCCGGCTTCGAGTGTGGCTGTGAATCGAGCCGCTACCGTGGTGGTTTCCCACTCACGTGCTTCGAACGTGTATTCTCCCGCTGGGAAGGACGTGTAGGCCGAGGCGATACCCGGATCAAAGATCTCCGCAAAGGCACGTTGTCCGCTTTGGGTGAACACCTCCAAGGTGACAAACTGATCGGTGTTCTCGGCCATGTGGACGAAGCGCACAACGGGATTGGCCGTAGCGGCAATGGAGGTGTCCTGCAGGGCACGCCGAAACTCGATGAGCCGGCTCTGAGAACCACGGGCAAACAGGATCACATTCGCGCCCCCACCCAGGGTGTAGAAGAGGGTGTCCCTGCGAAGGTCAGCACCATTGGACTTGAACACGAAACCGATCGGGCGACCAGCTGGCACGCTGACATAGGCCGAGGGCGAACCGCGCTCAGCCACAATGGATGTAGATGCGTCAATGACGGTTTCCAAGACGGAAACATCCTGCGTGGTGTTTACGATTTTCACGTTTGCTGGTTCCGGCGTAGGGAACACGAGCACATCATCGGTACAGGCTGAGAGCAGTACTGTCAGTCCGATGAGAAGTGAGAGTTGGAGTCGTCGATTCATCGTGCTGTATCCTAGAACGTGTAGCGGATGCCAAACTGCATGCGCCAGCGGGAGAAGAAGTTGTCTACCGTGTAGATGCCGGCCTGCCCATTCGTGACCGGTTCGGTGTAGGTCATGCGTAGGCGTCCCTGATCGTCGAAGGGGTTGGTTCCGATCGGAGCAAGACCGAACAGGTTGTAGCTCTGGAAACTCACAAACCGTACGATACCCCAGTCTGGGTTGAGCAGATTGAGCAGATTCTGGACATCGAGGGTGATCTGGAGCTTGTTACCCAAGGCAGGAAGGTTCTGAGCGATGCGCAGATCCAATTGATAGCGCCACGGTTCACGAAGAGCATTCCGAGGCAGCACAGACCCTTGGTACTGTTTTAGCACCGGGTTGGCATCAATCAACGCCATGAGCTGTTCCCAGATCTGCTCCGGCGTACGAAGATCGGTGCCTTGTGGCGGGGCAATCACGACACGTGTGCCATAGTCCTCCCGGTTGGGAATGTAGAGCAGGTCGTTACCGCCAGAGGCGTTGTCGCCGTTGTAGTCCTGAACGTATGACACCGAGTACGGCCTACCAGTTTGGGCTGAGAAATACATTGCTACCGTGGTCGATACATCCTTCGACCAGTCAAACGTATAGGCAGCATTCGAGAGAATGCGGTGCGGGACGTCGAAGTTCGATCGTGCGGCAACGGCGTTGTTGGGGTCGAGAGCGTCAGAGAATTGCCACTGTGAGCTGGCCGTGGCCGACAAACTCGAGTTGAGGTCCTCCGAGCGTCCGTACGTGTAGGAAAGCGAACCCGAGACACCAGGTAGGATGGCGTTCCGCGCGTCGAGCTGCAACTGACCGGATACTGACCATTGATAGCCGGCTGTTTTGCTTCGCAGCAACAGGACTTGGGTGAACTCTGGTGCTCGGAGGGAGTCCTGACGTGTGCCTGCATAGAGTGGTCTACCGTCGATTGGACTGACGCCAATGATCGTGTCTCCGTTGATCACCCAGCTACGCTTCGAGGGTTCGAGGTTCAGGTTCGCATAGTCGACTTGGTTCAGGAACGCCCCGTACATTCCTTCCAGCGTAAAGGAGAGCCCCTTGGCAAGCTTTACGTCAAATCCCAGCGTACTGCGCCATACCTGCGGGAGTTGGAAGTTGCGATCCGTGATGTTGATGGCCGAGGTATTGATTGGTGTGCCCGGATATCCTACATCGCCTGGACGCGGTGGAGGACCGGTAAGATCCCACTTGTATGGGTTACCCGCGGAATCCAGAATCACCGCTTGGGAGTTGAATGCCCCTAACTGTGCACGGAAGAGGTCGATGCCGGTGTTTGAGTACTGGTTCGACAACCATACGGCTGCCACACGTCCCGAAAACAAACCTGTACCACCGCGCAGTTGAATCGTGCGGTCTCCGGTGACATCGTAATTGAACCCGAACCGAGGAGAGAACAACAACGCAGCCTGCGGAACTTCACTGGTAGACAAGCCCGGAAAACGCTGAGCGAAGACAGGGTTGTCGTACGGCTGTGTGATGTACAAAGGCATGTCCACGCGCACACCGCCGGTGAGACGCACCTGAGGGCTCACCTGCCATTCATCCATGGCATACAGGCCTACCTGCAGCATCCACCACGCGGCACGTGGTTGATCTGTTCCGGTAACGGCTAGGTTAGCATAACTGACTTGGTACGAATTCGCCGTGCTATCAGCGAATGCTTCAAGGTTCGGATACTGATACGATCCAAGGTAGTCTTGAATGAATAAGTTGTTGAAGCGTGAAAGTTCGTTGTGTGTGCCAATCGTCAGCGTGTGGTCGCCGGCGAAGAGCGTGAAGTCGTCCGTCAGCGAGATGAGGGTCTGGTCCAGTGCGTTAGCCTGCGAGTTGCGCTCGGTACCAAGGATGATGTTCTGACCGGAACCCACAACGATCCTCACCTCCGGAAACGGATTCGGTGGCAGGACACGATCGTCATTGGTCTGCGTGACCGAGACACGGAGCTCGTTGGCAGCCGCCGCGCCCATGATGGAGTTCCACTGGAACACCGTCTGGTTGTTGATGCTGGTGAAGGTGTTGACGCGACTGCTCAGGCTATAGGTGAAGTTGTTCCGAGTCAGGTTCCGATCCTGAATCGCATACGTGAAGTTATGCCGCAACTGAAACTTGTTCTGTTCATCCAAGTTCCAGTCCAGACGGGCAATCACGTTCACCGTATTGTTGCGGTTGTTGAATAAGTCGTAGGTACCGGGATCGTAGCCATAGCGATCCTTCGAGATGGCGATGATCTGGTCGAATACCGCCGTTGGCACGGCGAAGTTGTTGAGTGCATTGGGATCGTTGATCGCTACGTCCACCGGCGTGGATCGCAGTCGTGCCTCAGCAGTCACGTGGAACAGCAGCTTGTTCTCGATGATGGGGCCACCAAGTCGGCCGCCAAACTGAAAGTCCCGAAATTCTTCAAAGGGCTGTCGGTAGACATCGGGACTGTTTCCAACGAGGTATTGGTTTCGTCCGTAGAAGAACACCGATCCGGCCACGGTATTGGTGCCACCACGGGTGATGGCATTAATTAAGCCGCCCGTGAATCCGTTCTGGCGCACGTCGTATGGCGACACCTCTACCTTCAAGCGCTCGATGGCGTCGAGAGAGACAAAGTTGGAATTGGCTTGCGAACCCGCCGTTCCGGCTGAACCGAGGGCGAACAGGTCGTTGCTCACGGCACCGTCAATCTGGAAGTTGTTGAACCGGGAGTTGACACCCATGACGCTCACGCCCTGCAGTCCATCACTGCCGGCTGTTTCCGTCTGCGTGGTATAGGGATTGAAACGAGCAATGTCGCTGATGCTGCGGTTGATGGTCGGAGCCGATGTAATCGTGGCCTCGGAGATCACGGATGCTGAACCGGTACGCGAGGCGTCGAACAGGGCATTACGATCGGAGGTAACCTCCACGGTGCGAAGCTGAGAGATTGTAGCATACAGCGTGGCATTGAACGTGGACGTTTCTCCCACGTCCACAAGCACTCTTGGCTGCGTTAGCGGCTGATAGCCCACGAAGCTCACGGTGATGGAGTAGGCTCCCGGACGGAGTCCACGCAGCGTAAACCGTCCATTCTTCTGCGTGTAGCCTCCGTAGACGGCACCTGTCGCCGCATCCGTGGCCTTCACTGTGGCCCCTTGAAGGGGGCTTCGGTCTCGGTAGGCCGCCGAAGTAGTATCGGATGCGCCGGTAATCACACCGGAGATGGAGCCCGTGGTGACCCCTTGACCATAGGCCATCAGGGATGAGAGCAAGAACACGAGGGTCAGCGGAACAGTACGACGGAGCAAGAGCATCATAGGCAGTTGGCGCAACGCAGAACTACGCAGAATGTGGTCATCCAGTAGACTCCAAATCTACGGGATTTGCCGTCGAACGGCACATCATCTGAGCTGGATGGTCAGAGCTGCGTGATCAGTGCTATCTTCGCCGTCTATGCTGGGACCGTCGTACCGTGGACTACAGCGACAACTGGACTCACTGCTCGAACTCAGCTCGCACATTGCCGATGCCGAGCCGATGGAGATCCTGAACACTGCTTTGCTGAGCGTGATGGGGCGTATCGGCGTGTTCAAGGCATGTATCGCACTTCCTGAGGATGGCGGGTTCACGGCTCCCGTCCATCTATGCAAGGGGCTCGAGCCCGTATCGCTACCAGCTGATATCGCCGTAGAGCTGCATCGTCCAGAGCCACGGTCGCTACTGGCACAGGCCGGTGTGGCCATGGTGGCTCCGCTGCTTTCCGGCAGCAGGGTCGTGGGTGTCCTTTGCCTTGGCCCATCCATGCATGTGGACGCCTTCGACGACTCAGCCGTGTCGGCCTATCTGGAGATTGCTCGGGTCATGATTGGCACGACGGCGCACAACGCATCCCTCGTACGATCGCTGAAGCAGTCGGCGCGGGCATTGGAGCATCGCACGCTGATGATCACATCGCTGTTCGAAACGGCGCGTGACTTTGCCACGGCACGCAATCACGAGGAGCTGTTTCGGCTGCTGTGGTATCGCGTAATGGGGCATTTGATGGTATCGCGTGTAGCGATCTTCTTGCGCGAGCCCATCAATGGCTCGCTGGTTCTGGAACAACGTGGTCTTGGTAGCCCGTATGGTAGCTCGCTGGTTCCGATCTACGATCACGTGATCGATATTGATCGTCCGATACGGATTGCAGATCTCCCGCCCAATGATGCCCAAGCAGAGGTGCTACGGTCGGCCTCGCTGGCGATGGTGGCACCACTTACGGTCCACGGAGTGTCGAAAGGGGTGATCGTTACCGGAGAGCCACTGAGCGCTCGGGTGTTTACGCAGGAGGATCTTGCCTACCTTGAGGCTGTCGGCTCTACGGCCATGATCAGCATCGAGCATATCGCTAAGCAGCGCCTCGACGACGAACTGGCGATTGCCTCGGAGATCCAGCGCGGCCTGTTACCGCAAGCGCCTTCATTTTCGGGCCTTGACATTGCCGCGCTGCACCGACCCAGTGGTCGAGTCGGCGGTGATTACTACGACGTGATTCCACTCGATGAGCACCGCGTCTTGATCGCCATCGCTGATGTTGCTGGCAAAGGAATTCCGGCAGCCCTCCTGATGGCCAATGTCCAGGCAGCGCTGACTGTGCTGGCAGCCACGGATGTGTCGCTGTCGGCGATGATGCACCGGATCAATAGCGTGGTGTGCGAAAACACCGAGCCGGAGGTCTTCATCACAATGTGGGTTGGCGTGATTGATACGCGTCGGCAAGAGATGTCCTACGTGAACGCTGGCCACCATCCTCCACTCCTCATTGACAGAGAGGGGGCCGTCGGGCTGATGCGCGAGGGTGGCGTACTAACCGGCGTTCTTCCCGATCCACCTCCGTACCGCATGGGAGTGCAGCCCTTTGGTAGAGATGCGCTCTTGGTGCTGTACACGGATGGCGTGGTCGAGGCTCGAACAGACGGCGAGGAGTTCGGCATGGATCGGTTGACAGACCTGGTCCTGCGGCACCATCATGAGACGTCGGCGGTAATCGTGGAGGCGATCCGTCAGGCCGCAGAGGCGCATCACCGTGATGGAACACCCGACGATGTCACGATTGTGGCGGTGCGGCCCAACTAAAGACGTCGACGTAATGCCGTGCCGTGCGCTCGATGGAGTAGTCGCGGGCCATGGCCTGCTGGCGCAGGGTTGTCCAGTGGGGCTCGCGCCGATAGACGTGTAGCGCTCGTTCAATGGCTGTGCTCAGTGCGTCGGCCGTAAACGGTCCAAAGCGGAATCCCGTGCCGCGCATCGATACCGGATCATACTCTTCGACGGTATCGGCCAAGCCCCCTACCGATCGCACAATGGGAATCGTGCCGTAGGCCATGGCAAATAGCTGCGTTAGACCGCACGGCTCAAACAGTGACGGCATCAGGTAGTAGTCGCTGGCCGCCTGAATCCGATGCGATAACGACTCGTCATAGCCAGTGGCGAGAAACAGATGCTGTGGGTATCGACGAGCGATGGTAGCCAAGGCCTCTTCCAGATCCGACTGCCCACTGCCTAGGACAACCATGCGAACGAGATTGCGCTCGAAGAAGGAGGGCAGCACGTCCGGCAGAAGCTGAAGTCCTTTCTGCTCTGTGAGTCGCGTAACCATGCCCATGAGGGGAAGGGGTGCAGAGGCCTCGCCGAGATCAAGTCCGCACTCCATCAGGAGCGCTCGTTTGTTTACCTCCTTTTTGGCAAGGTCGTCCGCCGTATACGGCACGGCAAGATGCGCATCAGTGGCTGGTGACCAGACGTTGGTGTCGATCCCATTCAAGACGCCGATGAGGTCTGCACTACGTGCCTGCAGGGCTCCTTGCAGTCCCATCCCTTCAGGTGTCCAGCGGATCTCTTCGGCATACGTGGGACTCACGGTAGTGACCTTCTGAGCAAACATGATGCCCGTCTTCATGGCATTGAACATCCCGTGATGTTCGTACCAGCTACCCGGATAGAAGTCCTGGGCTGGGAAACCACCGAGATCCATGGCTCGACCTGGCTCGTACATGCCTTGGTAGGCCATGTTGTGGATGGTGAATACCCCAGCCGTTCTCGAGAAGTGTGGCGTATGCCGGTACTCCACTGTGAGCATTGCCATCATGGGGGCGGTGTGGTAGTCGTGCGTGTGGATCACATCGGGACGGAACTCTATGGCCTTTGCCAGCTCAAATGCCGCGCGGCAGAGAAACATGAACCGTCGGTCGTTGTCATCGAAGCCATCGTGGTAGCCGTAGATGCCAGGACGATCGAAGTAGTCGGCAGAACGAATGAAGTAAACTGTGACGTCCGAGTCCGGTAGAGTGCCGGTGTACACCGTAGCGTACTCCGTCCACGTTGAACAGGCTACCGACAACACGATGGACGTAGGGGTAATGCCGAATCGCTCGCGATCGATCGTGCCGTACAAGGGCAGTACTGGTACAACATGGTGACCATCGGCCGACCAGGCCCGCGGCAGCGCGCCCGTCATATCCGCCAGGCCACCCACCTTTGCGTAGGGTGCTACTTCGGCTGACACTTGGAGAATGTTCATCGGTGCTCCCGTTACTCGCGCTGCCTGCAAACATAGGATGGAACATCCAGATCGGTCTGGGCGTCTTGGGCCTCCGCCGCAGAGCGGAAGATGCCGAAGATCGTTGAACCACTGCCGCTCATGCCCGCATACAGCGCTCCGCGTGCTTGAAGTGTCTGGCAGAGTAGCTCTAGCTGTGGATACGTTTTGAAGGCATACGGCTCAAAATCGTTGCGCAGGTTCTTCAACACTTCACTGTTGCTCAAGGCCTGCAGCACCGTGGCAGCTGGTTGTGTGCTTGGTTGTTGCCATGCACCTGTTGCAGGCAGATTCAGTGATGATCGGAGAGATCGATAGGCTTCTTGCGTGGACACATGTACGCCCGGCAGTACCACGAGGAAGTACCACGGCAGGTACACGGGTAGGGGGGTAACTTGCTCTCCACGACCAACAACGTGGGCAGCTCCACCATACAGGAAGAAGGGGACGTCGCTCCCGAGTTCAAGGGCAAGGGGCTCTAGCACAGCACGTGCCTCAGCGGTTGTGTAGGGGAGGCCCGTCCATGCTTCATACAAGTGTTGCAGCACGCAGGCGCCGTTCGAGGAGCCCCCTCCCAGTCCTGCTCCCGTAGGGATGCGCTTCTGGACGGTTATCTTTGCCGCTTCGGGAACACCAACTTGGTGGGCGAGCATCGCCGCGGCACGGTAGACGATGTTGTCACTCGGAGAGTCCGTCACCTCGGGTATGCTCACGACACTGAGATCAGGAGATGCTTCGATCGTGATGTGGTCACAAAGGTTGATTTCCACGAAGACAGAATCAAGGTTGTGGAATCCATCATCTCTTGTGCCGGTGATCGATAACCCAAGGTTGAGCTTCGCACATGATTCGACGTGGATGGTAGGGAACTGGGGCATATGATGCACGATAAAGAGAGGAAGGCGCAATTTGACGCAGCAAATTAGCTATCACAGCGAGCTTGGCAGAAAGACGATTCATCTGTCGTCGTTAGGCATCCCAGCAATCTACCTCCACATTGAGCACGCCACCGGCATTGCTATTCTGGTTGCCATGACGCTTGTCTCGCTGGCGATCGATGTTGGCCGTCACTACCATGCGCCTACGCGCCAGCTCCTGACACGCATGGTGGGGCCATTGCTACGGGCCCACGAAGTTGATGGCGGTCGATTCACCTTGACGGGGGCAACGTGGGTGCTGATTGCGGCTACGCTCACACTGAGTGCCTTCCCCACCATTGTTGGCGTTACAGCGTTTACGGTCTTGATCGTATCCGATACATCCGCTGCTCTGATCGGCCGGCGTTTCGGGCGCCGTCCCTTTCTGGACAAATCCTTGGTCGGGGCCGTTGCGTTTGCCGTCAGCGGTATGGCCGTGGTGGTCTTTTACGCTATCGTGTACCAGCTGCCAGCGGCCTACGTGCTCTGGGGGGCTGTAGCAGCAGTGGTGAGCAGTATTGTAGAAGCCGCTAGTGTGCGCCTCCACATGGACGACAACATCACCATCCCGTTTAGTTTTGCTGTCACGCTCATGATGGGAGAGTGGACAACCCACCTTCTGCAGAGTGCGTCGTTTGTTCACCTGCTTCCATAACCGATAACGAACATGCAGTCACGCAGTACCGCGATCATCCTGGCGATCCTCGTTGGCCTTGGGCTGACGCTGATGGCTGTCTATATCTGGTGGTATGGGGCTAGCCGAGATGTCCGTGGAACGTATCAGGTTGCCGATGTGGTGGTGGACACCCTGGGTGTGGAGCACACGTCCATTCTGTTTGTAGAAGTGGCGGAGTATGACTCCCTCCACCTGCTCAAGGTAGCTGAAGCGCTTACGCGTCGACAGGTCGAACAACGGTCGCTCGACCAGAGGCGACGGCGGACCTATCTCTACCACTTCTTCGTTCCGGGTGATACGGCTGTACTCTCCCAGGAGATGATCGATGAAGTGCAGTACCGACATCCTGCCCTCACCGATCCTACCGAACAGCTCTTGCAGGTGCCCCATGGTTGGATTGTTCGGGCTGTCCTACCGGCCGATCACATCCATCCAGAGCTTGTTGAGGCACATCAGGTGGCATTTGCCATCCCTCGGCCAGGTCTACGTGCGCGAGACGTACAGTAGTCCTCGGTAGCCCTCGGTAGCCCTGGGCAGCCCTCGACGAACGATGGCTACGGATGGAAACGGGCATCCTTCCACTCAGCAAAGAGGTGCTTGACGCGGTTGCGTTGATACTTGCCCGTACTGGTCACAGGAAGGGCGTCGGTAAACACCACAACCTTGGGGGACTTACTGAAGGGAAGATGGGCCCTGCAGTACGACAGGACATCCTCCTCGGTGACCTGCGATGAGGATCGCACCACCAGAGCACCCACTTCTTCACCGTACAGCGTATGTTCAAAACCCACGCAGATGCCGGCACCAACGCCGGGCGCGCGGTTGATGACCTCATCGATCTCCAACGGCGCAAGGTTCACGCCACCACGGATAATCAATTCTTTGAGTCGACCGGTAATGAAGTAGAATGCCCGTCCGACATTGTCCAGAACGTAGAACCCTTCATCACCCGAGTGAAACCAATCACCGGCAAAGGCCGTCGCATTCGCTTCAGGATTACGATCGTAGCCCGTCATGACGGTGGCACCGCGAATGACGATCTCTCCGCGCTCACCTACTTCTGCCGGTGACCCATCCGATCGTAGGATGGCCATCTCGTTGGCTGGAATCGAGACTCCGATCGACGGGAAACCGTAGTCCTGCATCCAGTGACGATGCTCCTCGTGAGCGAGATCTACGGGCACAAAACACGAGTAGCACGTGGTTTCGCTCAGGCCGTAGCCGTGGATGATCGGAATGTGATAGCGGTGCTCGAATCGTTCGGCGAGCTCGCAGGTGAGAGGTCCAGCTCCACAGATGATGTGCCGCAAGCCCCCTGCTTGAACTGCGTCAATTCCGTCGGCGGAAGCATCTGTCTCGAGCAACATTGCAAGCAACGTCGGGACCACACTTACAACGTTGACGTCCTCGGCTACAATCGACGGGAAAAATCGACGCGCCGAGAACTTCCGATGCAGCACCACCGAGCCACCAACAAGGAACGGCGTCACGTGTGTGACAATGGTGCCGTTTACATGGTGCACTGGTAGGACGCACATCATGCGCTGATCGGCCGTGATGCCATGCCAGGCAGCGATCGCTTCGCCGTCGGCGAAGAGATTCTGCTGGATGAGCACGACGGCCTTTGGATGCCCCGTCGTTCCGCTGGTGTAGACCATCAAACACTCATCCCACCGCTGATCAAACTCTGGAGTGGGGAAGGGGTAGGGTGCTTGATGGCGGAGGGCATCGTAGAACGTAGAGCGAGCTGCATCATCGGTATCCATTACAATCGTCTGGTAGCCCGAGAGCTGCAGATCGTCGGCCAGGTGTGCGGCATACTCCGGCCTACATAGCGCCGTGGTGGCTCCACAGGCTCCTAGGATGTAGCGCAGTCGCTGGTGGTCCTCGGTCATGTTCAGCGGAACAGCACAGGCACCGAGCAGCCAGCAGGCCATGTAGGCCAGAATGGTGTCGGGATGGTTGTGGCTGGCAATCACCACCCGATGTCCTCGCTGTACGCCATGCGTGGTGAGAAGCTGGGCCAGGCGCTGTGTCGTGTCGATAAACACGGCATACGACCACACCGACCGTTGGCCGTGTTCATCGTGGTAGATCAGCCACGGCTTTTCCAAATTGGCGGCATACTGCGATGCCATGACTGCTCCCCACGACCGAAACGATGTGGGAGCGTCTTCAGGCAGAATGCCGTGCACCGTGCGCACGGCTGATGTCCGGGGATCCAGCATGCGCGAAGTTACGAGCTCTACGAATCGTCGCGTAACTTCGTACATGATCGATCTGCGCAGTGATACCGTAACTGTCCCCGACGAGGCCATGCGAGCGGCGATGGCCGTGGCACCAGTTGGGGACGACGTCTATGCCGAGGACCCAACGGTCAATGCTCTCCAGGAGCGTGTTGCAGCCATGTTCGGTATGGAGGCTGCCCTGTTTGTACCGAGTGGAACGCAAGGCAATCAGATCTGCTTGGCTCTCCATGCCAAGACTGGCGAAGAAGTGATCGCCGAGGCAGATGCGCACATCTTGCACTATGAGAACGCTGCGACAAGCGTCATCGCACGTGCCCAGATCCATGCCGTGCCGTCGTTTACTGGGGCGATGCCGTTGGAAGCTGTCGAGCAGGCCATCCGCCCCGATGCGTATTACTATCCTCGGACGGCGGTGATTGCTGTGGAAAACAGCCACAACCGTCACGGCGGAACAGTTCTGGATCTGGAGTACCTGCATGAGCTGCGCGAACTTGCCACGAACCGTGGTCTTGGTCTGCACTGCGACGGAGCACGCATCTGGAATGCCATGGCAGCAACCACCACGCCACCGGAGAAGTACGGTGCCATCTTTGATACGATGAGCGTGTGCCTTAGCAAGGGTCTCGGTGCTCCCGTGGGTTCGCTGATGCTGTCTACGAGATCCCGCATCGATCAAGCATGGCGCTGGAGGAAGATGCTGGGAGGGGGCATGCGCCAGACTGGCATGTTGGCGGCAGCCGGATTGTATGCACTGGATCACATCCTGCCATTGCTTGCTGACGATCATCGGCGTGCTCGGGCGTTTGCAGAGGCCATCGCTGGACATCCGCTCGTACACGTCAACCTTGACCGCGTGCAAACGAACATCGTGATGTTCCGTGTGAACGCCGATACAGAGGAGTTCGTAACGCTACTCCATCACGAAGGGATACGCATGGCCCAGATCCGGCCCGGAGTGCTGCGTGCCGTGTTCCATCACCAGATTACCGATCATCACACCACAGCGGCAGCTGAGGCAGTACACCACATCCTATCTTTGCACCATGGCAATAGCTGACAAGAACGAAGCAACGATCGACCATCAGTCCACGCATGTTGAGGGGTATGGTCAGTTTCATCACCGGCTTCATAGCCGTGTGCGGTCCTACGACGTTGATCGTCAGAGCATCGTCCACAACGCCGTGTATCTATACTGGCTCGAAGCTGCGCGGATCGAGTACTTCCGCGACATTGGCGTGCCGATCGACCGTCAAAGTTTTGTTACCAAGCACCGTTTCGTCGTGGTGCGCGCCGAAATCGACTACCACACACCGGCCCAGTTCGATGATCCGTACACAGTGTTTACACGTATCCCCTGGGTTCGCAACTCCTCGTTTGGATTCGAACACGTGATTCGTCACGACAACGGCACCTTGCTGGCCGTAGCGCGGGGTGTTCTGGTGCACCTCAACCCGGCCACACATCGTCCGGAGCGTATTCCGGATGCCTACCGCGAGCTGGTGCGTGAGTTTGAAGGAGAGAACGTACGCTGGGAAGACGAGACCGAGTCAGCTGGCTAGTGCGTCGTGGTTTACTACGTCGTGGTCTACTACGTCGTGGTCTACTACGTCGCGGTCTAGTACTCCATCGTGATCAGCGCCCGGTAGGTGCTGTACCGTTGTCCACGTGGCTCAACCAGTGCCAGCTGGATCGAACCCTTGATGATCCTCTGCTGAGGGACGGCGAAGAACGCCAGGCGAAGCTGCCGACCTCGCTCGTCGGCAAGCCACTGAAACGATTCAGGGTCTCCACCACGCTCGTCAAAGATCAGCCCCTGAATCCAGGAACTGGGATTGATACAGAAGCGAAACTGACCATCTGCTGGTTGCTGCCGGCACGAGAGGCTGAATCTGTGTACCATCACTGGTCGCTCCTTGGATGGCCGAACAGTCTGAGGAACCTCGAACACCAGCTGCGGTATGGAAATCGCATATCGATAGGTGTCAGCGTTGCCTCCTGGAACGGGCGCTCGCTCGATCCAGACGGTTTCCAGCCATGTGGGGTCGATGATGATCGCCTCGTAGGCACTGTCCGCAAAATGGTAGTACACCGACACGCGCTTGGGATGTGTTGAACCATCAATGAATGTCGCATCTCGATCAACATCGAGTTCGAGAGGAGATGTACACGACATGAAGGCAAGTGCCAGAGCTAAGATCATCGACCGGTATAGCACGCTCATCGTAGTGCTCCCAGATTGAAGCCGAGGCCGATGGTGGGTCCCCATTTGGTGGATGAAAACCACGTGCCATCATGACGGTACATCAGCGCAGCAGCATCGATACCCACGGAGATCTGCAGGGGGCCAACGGGCTGGTATTGCAGGCCCACGCTGGCTCGAGCTAAGGGGCCCTGCTGAACGGCAACGCCAAGGGTAGCATCAAGAACCGGTGCTAAGCCCGGCAGGAAGGAGAACTCCAGTGGCGTCCACCGGTAGGTGGCTCCCATCCAGAACAGCACGGGTGTCTGCGTGTACTGCACCAGACGGTCCTCTGCCGCTCCGGTGAACTGTTGACGGAACGACTCTGTCCCCATCTCCACGCCAAGAGCGTGTTGTTGGCTGATGGGGAAGAGTAGGCCAAATGACGTATTGGGGAGAACCGCATCGCGCACGGAGGCCGGCGTTGGCTCTGTTGAGGAGAGACCACTGGCCAGTGCTCTGGCGCGGAACGTGACGGGAATGGCCGAGGGCGCAGACCACAATGCGGACGTGGTGCCCAGTGGCGTCGATGGTGCCAGGTCGGATGCAGAGAATGTTGTCGATGGGGGAACGCTCAACGAGGGTGTCTGCTGCAAGTGCAGAGCCGAGATCGCGACTGGCGCCTCCGATTCCGTTGCTGGAGCTTCCACCGGCTGCGGTACCTGCACGGCAACATATCGTACGGCGTAGACCGTATCCGGTACTGGAGGACCCACCGGAAGAGCTGGAGCCGGTCCTGGTGCTACCACACTGGCAGACGACGTTGTTGCTGTGGGAGGTTCACCACTTGAACCACTCTTGAGGGACAATGCCAGAAAGAATCCAGCCACCAAGCCCCCTGCAGCCGTCAGTAGTGGCGTAAGATTGGAGCCGAACCATGAGCTGGCTGCACCGGTGCCGTGGACCACTGCAGCGGCTGCTGGAGCGGTGACGAGTCCAATTGCCGAGAGGAGTGCGGCCTCGCCTCCGGTGGGAGGAATCATGGAGTCGCTCTGCACAGCCCTGCGAATCGAGAGTGTATCTCGTAGCACTGTACGGAGCTCAGTAGACGATTGCAGTTCATCGAATAAATCTTGCTCGCTCGTGACCGGTAACTCGCCATCGAGGTAGGCATCAAGAGCTTCTTCTGGGGAAAATTGATGGGGTGTGTTCATGCTCGTACGACAACTACGGTTGATTCAAATCGTGGAGGTAGGGGGCGAGGATTTCTCGCAGTTTCTTCTTGGCTCGAAAGATTCTCACCTTAACAAGGTCAACAGACTGTCCGATCACGTCGGCGATCTCGGCATAGCTCAAGCCATTGTATTCACGCAGGACAAACGCTTCGCGATACTCGTCCGGCAGGAGCTCGAGGGACGCCTGGATGAGTTGCAGGAGCTCTCGTTGTTCATACGGAGCATCAGTATCAACCCAGTGAACGTCTTCAAAGGGCACAAACTGGCGCTTGGCCCGTACCTGATGCGTAAAGCACAGGTTGCGTGCGATCGTCAACAGGTAGCCGGGAACGTTCTCTACGGAGCGTCCTTGACGGCCGGCCTCGAAAAACTTCACGAACGTATCCTGCAGGAGGTCTTCCGCAACCTGGCCATCTCCGATGATCTTGCGGCAGTACGTATAGATACGCTGGGCGTATCGTCGATACAGCACCGATAATGCCCGTTGGGCCTGGATATCACCGGCCGATAACTGGCAGAAGAGGTCCTGATCCGCAGGATCGAGCATGGTGAGTGTGGGATCCATCCGTGTGCAGTGACGAGGTCTTCGGGAGGATGTTACACACCAGCCGAGGAACGAGTGTAATTTAGGTGTCATGACCCTAGAATCCCGACTCGCCAGCCTCGTGATGCCACGCCTTGACGCTGATCACTGGCACGACGCCTCCTACCGCCAAGCGGCGAATGCCCTGATCGACCGTGGCGTTAGCTCCTTTGGACTGTTTTCCGGCACCCTTGCCGAGACTGCCACGATGATTGCCGACCTCCAACGGTACAGTCCACAGCGCCTGTTCTTCGGTGCAGACTATGAGTATGGGTTGCCAATGCGATTACGGGAGGGAGGAATTGCCTTTCCCAGAGCCATGGCGCTGGGGGCAACATCGCCGGGAATCACTGAGCATATCGCCGCGGCGATTGCCCGAGAGATGCGAGCACTGGGTGTGCATTGGAACTGGGCACCCGTGGCTGATATGAACTCCAATCCACACAATCCGATTGTCAATACGCGCGCCTTTGGCGAGGATTCCAAAGCGGTGAGCCCGCACGTACTGGCCTTCGTGCGTGGCTTACAAGGTGGGGGAGTCTTGGCCTGTGTCAAGCATGTTCCTGGTCATGGAGCCACAACGGTGGATAGCCATCTGGCACTACCGGAGCTTGACCTTGACCTTCCGCTCTTGGAGTCGCGAGAGTTTCAGCCGTTTCGTGCCGCTATCGCTGAGAACGTTGGCTCGCTGATGATGGGACATCTGATGATCCCTGCACTCGACGCGAATCTGCCAGCCTCGCTCTCGGAGCACATCGTCACGGGATTGATTCGCACGCAGTGGGGATTCGATGGCTTGATCACGACCGATGCGCTGGACATGGGAGCCATTACCTCAATGTGGTCGTCCGGAGATGCTGCCGTACGTGCTGTGCAGGCCGGCTGCGACGTTGTCCTCCTTCCCGAAGATGCTCACGTCGCCATCGATGCTCTTGTGGAAGCTGCGCTGGACGGACGGATCACCGAGGAACGCCTGCAGCATAGCGAACGTCGGTGGCAGCACGCACGACGTACATTCGGTCGACCGGAACCGGCCGCGCCGGTAGATCAGCAGGCGCATGCAATGATGGCCCTGCAGGCAGCATCTTTGGCGACGCGCGTTACGGGCCGGGACGCGTTGCTTCCACTGCTGCAATACGACCGTGTGGCCGTGTTTGCCGTGATCGATGAACGCGATGCAGACACGGCCACCACGTGGTTTCATTACCTGGCGCAGGCTACAGAGTTGGACATCGACATGGGATACATCGATGGCACGATCAGCGATCACGACCTGGCCGGTCTGATCGAAGGAACGCAGGAGGCCGATGTTGTGGTGTTTGCCTTCTTCGGTCGCGCCGTAGCCCATCGTGGTGGTGTCGCCGGCGGGTTGCCAGGTCTAGAACGCCTGCCAGAGGTCCTTGACGCGTTGTCTGCGGGCCGGCCACGCATTGTGGTGGCAGCCGGAAGCCCATATGGCGTAGAGGATCTTGCTGCAGACTGCACCCTGCTGACCTACTCCGATACCGTACCATCCCTAGCGGCAAGTGTCCTGCGCCTGATTGGTCGCGAGCCGCAGTCCTGAGGCAGAAAGTCGTAATTTCGGCGCAATGTCGATCCTTATCACCGGCGGGGCAGGCTTTATCGGGAGTAACCTAGTTCGCATGATGCGGGCGCAGGGGTACGGCCCATTGGTTGTGCTTGATGCGCTGACCTATGCCGGCAATCTTCGCAATCTAGAGGGGATGATAGATCAGAATCAGTGCGTCTTCGTGCGTGGCTCGATTACCGATCGCGATCTCGTGCGTAAGGTGATCGCAGAACACAAGGTCGACATCATCCTGCACCTTGCCGCAGAATCGCATGTTGACCGATCCATTGCCTCGGCCACGCCCTTCATCGATACCAACGTTGGCGGTACGACCGTCCTGTTGGAGGCTGCCCGCGACCTCTCTGTGCGCCGGTTCGTTCACGTCTCCACCGATGAAGTCTACGGCGACGTCCCACTGGATGCCGAACCCTATGCCGAGGACCAGCCACTACGACCATCATCACCGTATGCCGCTTCCAAAGCTGCGTCAGATCTTGTCGTACAGGCCTTCGTACGTACGTACGGTCTTGATGCCATCATCACCCGCTGCACGAACAACTACGGCCCCTACCAGTTCCCGGAGAAGTTCATTCCTCTCATGATCGTCAACGCCATGGAAGCCAGATCGCTGCCGATCTACGGCGATGGCAAGCAACGTCGGGACTGGATCCACGTGGACGACCACTGTGCAGGAATTCTCGCCGCGATGAACCGTGGTCGATCCGCAGAGGTGTACCATTTTGGTGGTGCAAGCGAGCTTGAAAACGTGGAGCTGGCTACCGAGATCATCCGGCAGGTAGGGGGCTCGCCTTCACTCCTGCAGTACGTTGCCGATCGGCCCGGTCACGATCGTCGGTATGCACTGGCCATCACCAAGGCACGTCAGGAACTGGGCTGGACGCCGCAGGTGGCCTTCTCTACCGGACTTACCGCCACCATTGCATGGTATCGGGAGCACTCCGAATGGAGTGCTGCCGTGCGAGATGGCAGTTACCGATCGTACTACGAACATCATTATCAGTCGACGTTTTAGGAAGACGACATGCCAACGAAGAAGAAAGTCGCTACCACATCGAATACAGCCTCAAAGCGCAAGCTGCTGCGGTCCATCACTGACGGAACCTGTCGAGTCGGCGTCGTAGGCTTGGGCTACGTTGGCTTGCCGTTGGCTCTGGAGTTTGCCAAAGCCGGTGTGGCAACCCTTGGAGTTGATGTGGACTCCCGCAAGGTGAGTTCCCTGCAGAAGGGTAAGAACTACATCCAGGACCTGAGTTCGGCCGAGATCCGTGCTGTCGTCAAGAGTGGCGCACTCTCGGCTACGACTGATTTCAATGAGCTGGGCACATGTGATGTGATCTACATCTGTGTACCCACGCCCTTTACCGACAATAAAGATCCGGACATCTCCCACATCGTGGCTGCTACGACGGCCATTGCCGGCATCCTGCGCAAGGGCCATCTGGTGATCCTCAAGAGTACGACGTTTCCAGGTACAACGGACTCGTATGTTCAACCCCTGTTAGACGCAACGTCGCTGCGATGCGGCACGGACTACTTCCTAGCCTTCTCTCCAGAACGCATCGACCCGGGAAATCAGAAGTGGAACACGTCGAACACGCCCGTGGTGGTTGGGGGTGTGACTCCGGCCTGTACCGAGGTAGCTGTGGCGATCAACAAGCGCATCATCTCGGAAGTGGTCGCCGTATCGTCTCCGCGCGTAGCAGAGATGGAGAAGCTGCTGGAGAATATTTTTCGCAGTGTCAACATTGCCTTGGTTAATGAGCTGGCCCAGCTCTGTGATCGAATTGGTGTGAATATCTGGGAAGTGGTAGATGCAGCATCAACCAAGCCGTTTGGTTTCATGCCCTTTTATCCGGGTCCGGGTATTGGCGGACACTGCATTCTCATCGACCCATATTACCTGAGCTGGATGGCGCGCGAAAAGGACTTCGTCACCAACTTCGTGACCCTTGCTGCCGAGGTCAATGAGTCGATGCCGTTCTATGTGCGCTCGATGATCGAGCGCGAAGTAGCCAAGCAGCCAATCGCGATGAAGGATGCCAAGGTTCTCCTGCTCGGGATGGCCTTCAAGCGCGACGTGGACGATCTTCGACATTCGCCAGCGTTGAAGGTCGCGGAGTTGCTCTTCGACGACGGATTTCGCCATGTGTCGTACCACGATCCGTTCATTCCGAAGGTTCAGGTTGCTGGCAGAACGCTGGCGTCCAAGAAGAATCTGACTCCCGCCGATGTCCGGAAACACGACATCGTGGTCATCACCACCGATCACACATCCTTTGATTACGAGATGATCGCCGCCAATGCCAAGGTGGTGATCGACACCCGGAATGCCACGCGAAACGTCGCCTCACGCAAGAACATCGTGCTGCTCGGAGATGGCCTATGATCAGCAGGATCAAGGTGCTGTCAGTGGTTGGTGCTCGGCCAAACTTCATGAAGGTTGCACCGATCCATCGAGCCATGCTCGAGGCTGCGGACCTGTTCGAGCATCACATCGTCCATACCGGTCAGCACTACGACCAACGGATGAGTGATGCCTTCTTTGCCGACCTCGACATGCCGCATCCATCGTGGTTTCTCGGCGTGGGGTCGGGTAGCCATGCCCAACAGACAGCGCGAGTGATGACGGGCTTTGAGGAGGTGTGCCAGCAGGCACAACCAGACTACGTGATTGTCGTTGGGGATGTCAACAGCACAATTGCCTGTGCTCTGGTTAGCGTGAAGATGGGCATACGCACAGGGCACGTAGAAGCCGGTTTGCGCTCAAACGACCGGGCGATGCCAGAAGAAATCAACCGATTGGCGACGGATGCCATTGTCGACGACCTGTTTGTGACCGAGCAGTCCGGCTATGATAACCTCGTGCGCGAAGGCGTAGCCCCCTCCCGAATTCACTTCGTGGGCAACACGATGATCGACTCGCTGCACGTTGCCTTGCCACGGTCGCGTCAGTCGCCGATTCTTGCTACACTGGGTGTGCAACCACAGTCGTACCTGCTGGTAACCCTTCATCGTCCCAGCAATGTGGATGATCGTCAACAGCTTACCGCGCTGATGGAAACGATGGCGCATCTGTCGTCAGAAGTGCCGGTAGTGTTTCCTGTGCATCCCCGCACTCGGCAGCACCTCTCTCACTGGGACATTGCCTGTCCGGACGGCGTCATCATGATCGATCCCGTGGGTTACATCGACTTCGTGGCGTTGGTTCAGGGGGCTCGATGTGTGGTGACCGATAGTGGTGGCATTCAGGAAGAAACAACGGCCCTGGGTATCCCGTGTGTGACGGCGCGGACCAGTACCGAGCGTCCATCCACGGTAGAATTAGGTACCAATGTCTTGGTTCATCCGGAACAGCATGCAATCCTGCATGCCGTGGCTACCATCCTGCATGGCGGGGCAAAGCGGGGAACGGTTCCGCCCCTGTGGGACGGCCACGCAGCCGAACGGATTGTGGGCGTCCTGCGCTCTCACTATTCGTAATTTTGACATCGCGATTTTCAATAGGATGCTCATGCACTCACGATGTGAGCCGTACACCATGCGGTGCGTCGCCCTCGTACTTCTTCTGCTCACCGTAATCGTGCCCGTTTCATGGGGTCAGGCAACGGGTTCCGTCCTCGATCTCGACCGGGCCTCGATGCTGCGTCAAAACACGACGCTGGGCGCGTTGCTGTCAGCCGAACCCATCCCGACGGATGATGCCGTAGATCCTACGGTGTACCGCGTAGGTCCCGGTGATGTCCTCTCGTATCAGACGACTGGCCTCGACTTCTCCGAGAAGATGGTGATGGTCACTCCCGAGAACACACTCCTCTTAGAGCGCTACGGGATGATTTCCGTCGCCGGTCAGACGCTCGATGAGGTGCGATCAGCCATCATTCAACGCGTTCAACAACAGGCTCCAGGCATAGAAATCTTCGTCACACTGCGCAAGCCTCGATTGGTGTACGTTACCCTCAAAGGGAATGTGACCTTTCCGGGTACCTATGCCGTACCGGCATCGATGCGGGTGTCCACGCTGCTGGCCGTGACGCGTCAGCCGTGGCTCCTCCGCCGTGATGGTTCGCCAAGCGACGATCTTCGTCGAATGGGAGCTTCCACAGCATTTCAGGCTGCCACCAATGAGCTTGCCCGTGCTGTTCGGCCGGATTTGACGCCATATGCCATGCGCAATATCGTTGTCCGACACCGCCAAGGCGTCTCACTCGTCGATCTGGCGTTGTCGTCGCTCCCTGGTGGTGCTCGGTTCGATCCGCACCTACGAGAAGGTGACGTCGTGACCGTACCATTCGACAGCGAGGAGGTTCCAACGATTTCCGTCTCCGGAGCCGTCGTGAGCCCAACAACTCTGGCATACAAGGTGGGTGATCGAGCGTCGCTCCTGCTAGCCGTGGCTGGTGGCCCTCTTCAGGATGCTGACCTAGATCGTGTACTCCTTGTACAGTCCAGTGGTGGGGGGGCGCAGACGCTCGTGGTTGATTCTACGTTGACGATTGAGGGAGCTGATGTTCCGCTCGAGCCGGGCGCCAGTATCATCGTAGAACGACGGGCCTACGCCGGTGAACCAGTGCGTCAGGGTGTGGTAGAAGTGTACGGCGAGGTGGCCCGTCCTGGCACGGTGGTTATTGAGCCCGGAGTTACACGGTTGGCGGAAGCGGTGCGCCTTGCAGGAGGCCCTGATGCCAATGCCTCCCTAGCCTTGAGTTACGTCGTGCGGCCAGAGATGACGGTGCCATCAGAGCGTGAACTGGAAGATCGAGGAAATCGACGATTCATGTACTCCGATTTGACCTTGGAAGACACGCTTCGCTACCGCATGGATCAGATGTATCGTCTGCCGTTTGTGTCCTGCAACGTTGAAGCAGCATTGCGCGATACGTCCGGATCCAACAACATCACACTACAGCACGGTGATATCATCGTGATTGAGGATACGCCGTCGCGCGTGTACGTGTATGGACAGGTACACCGCCCAGGCTTTGTCACGTTTTCCCCGGGCAAGACGCTCCGCTGGTACGTAGAACGTGCCGGAGGATTTGGTACCGGTGCTGAGACGTCGCGTGCACGAGTGATCAAGGGACGATCCAACGTATGGGTCGAAGACCGGGATGCCATCGTAGAGCCCGGGGATGAAATCTACGTGCCACGTCCGCCCGATATCCCGGCCTCGGTGGAGATCCAGACCTACGCTGCCGTAGCTGCCATTGCCTCGGCCATTGCTCTGTTGGCTACCACGTTCATCACGATTTTCCGATAGCGGGAATGCCGGAGCCCCTTACCATCGGCTTCGTCCTCCTCACCATCGCCGTGGTGGGAATCGTCTTTCCACACGTAGTCTATCCCGTGACACTGCGTTTGATTGTGGTGCTGCGTGATCTTCTGAAAACAAACAAGCACGACGCGGTCGATGAGAGGATGTCGTGGAGCGAGCTACCGCGCGTTGACATTCTTCTCTCGGCCTACAATGAAGAGGCCGTGATTGCCCGGTGTTTGTCGTCGATTGCCAGCAGCGACTATCCTCACCAGCAGATGCGCCTGCTCATCGGCGACGATGGAAGCACGGACCAGACGGTCGACGTCGTGCGCACGTGGGCTGCAGAGCATGCAGATCTGCCGTGCGAGGTAACTGTGTTGCCGCGATCGGGTAAGAACGCTGTCGTGGCTACGCTTACCGAAAAGATCTCCGCACCCATCGTGGTGTACACGGACGCGGATGCCCAGTGGTTTCCCAACAGCCTGCGAGCCATCGTGGCTCCGTTGGCCGATCCCGAAGTCGGTGCTAGCATCGGAAGGAGTCGCTACGATGTGCCGTCAGAAGATGCGATGCCGCCGTCGGCGCGTCTGGATGCGGTAGCCAGTGAAGTTTCCTACCGAAAACTCGAAGAGGTTGTTCATACGATGGAGGGACAGATTGCCTCCACGATCGCTTCCTACGGTGCCTTGTTCGCACTTCGCACCACGCATGCTCATGCGATACGGGATAGTCGTGTGGCCGACGATTGGGTGAACGTGCTACGCTGTGTGGCGGCGGGCGATCGTGTAGCCTATGCCTACGATGCGGCCACGATCGAGCTTCGCAGTACGAGTTTGGGTGGGGAAGTACGCCGAACAATTCGTACGGCAGCTGCCGGGATGTCTACCGTGTGGCAGTACCGTAAGCTGCTGCTACCGCGTGCTGGATGGTTCGCCTACTTCCTCTGGGGACATAAGGTTGTTCGGTGGCTCAGTCCCGTCTTTCTTGTGGTCCTCATCGTTGCGTTACCGTTTCTGCTGAGCGATCCACTTGTCTTCGGCGTGGTATTCTACGGCCAGGCCGTCCTGTATGCCGTTGCTCTGCTCGGCTACGCTCTTGCCCGTCAAGGACAGCATCTGCCTCTAATTTCACAAGCAACGTACTTCGTTGCCATGAACTGGGCCTTCGCCGCAGCGTGGTGGCGCGTGGTTCGACGGACATCCATGGATCGTTGGACACCAGAGGCCTAGACGCATGAACGAGACCACCCATACCACGGCGCGCAAGGTGCTCTCCGGAGGAGTGTCGCTCCTGGCTTCCCAGGGCATCTCCATGGTGCTGTTCTTTTTGGCGCAGCGTCTGATTCTCTCCGAGCTGACCAAGGAGCAGAACGGTGTTCTGATGTCGGAGCGTCGGATCGTTGACCTCCTCATGTTGGCCTTCGTTGACTTCGGCATGAACTCAGTGGTGATGCGACGGGCCATTGATCAACCCGACCGTGCTCGTGCAGTACTATCCTCAGCTGCCGGCCTACGATTGTTGCTGTGGCTGGCATCGTTCATGCTTGTGGTAGGGTATAGCTTGCTCGCCGACGTACACATGATACATGTGGTGATCTGGGCGACGTATCTGTTGATCACGGCACGGACAGGATTACTTCGCTACAACTACGAGCTGTCTGCGCGGTCGCAGTTAGCCTTTGGTGCGCCTACCATTGCCTCGGTATTGGATGCGATCTGTTTTGCCGCGTTGATGTGGTGGCAGCAGTCAGAGCTCACGCCTACGGTCATCATGGGCTCCTACCTCGCAGCGAGTATACCTGGATTCGTGATGATGGTGGTTGTCGATCGCGGTCGATCAATCCGCTGGTCGTGGATGGAAGCCGCAGAGATGAAGACCATTCTCCGGGAGGCTTTGCCGGTGTTTGTTGCCTTCGGCCTTCTGAACCTCCACGACAAGATCGACGTGGTTCTTCTCACGTGGTTGAGCACTGAGGTCCAGGTTGGCATTTACGGAGCGGCCTATGTGACGCTCTCTCCACTTACGGGTACGATTCCGCTGGCGGCGTCGATGGTGATGGTGCCCGTGATCGCTCGTTACGCAGCATCGGATATGGCACGGTGTGAAACCTTTGCTGTTGCCGGTCTTCGTTTGCTTACGGCATCGGCAGCGATTTTGTCGTCCGTCCTGACGGCCTTGGCACCCTTGATCATCTGGCTGATCAGCAAGAATCGCTACGCCGACAACGTTGCGGAGTATGTTCTCTTTCTGTGGATGCCCCTGCCCATCTTTCTGCTGGTCTATATCCAGGAAGTGCAGGTGGCTCTTGGGCGACAACGCAGGAATCTGCCCATTGCCATATTGTTGGCAGGAGGCAGCCTCCTGGCTGGGGCAGTGCTGATCCCGCTTTTCGAGGCACAGCACCTTGCGGCGTTTGGTGCCATCTCGGCACGCATGATCGTAACCATCGCAGGAGCCGGCGTAGCTGTCTGGGTACTGCGCCGCGTGTTTCCACAGCGCTTGCAGGCTCGCACCATTAGTGCACTGTTGATCGTAGGAGTGGGGTCGGCAGCGATCGCCGTTGGCAGTGCCATGTATCTCTCCAGTGTGTGGGCATCCGTCGTTGCGGGAGGTTGCTCCGTGGCACTGGTGTTTGGCACCCGCCTGCTCACGTGGGCAGATGTGCAGACGGTCTATGCAGTAGTGCGTTCACGAACAGCATCTCAACCTGCATGAGTACACACTCCACATCCAGCGGCCTTTCACGGCTGGCGAAACCACGGATACTACAAATCAGTGCCGATACGATTGCCGTGGTAGGGGGCTTTGCACTGTATCAATGGCTTCGTGTTGTCCTGCTTGGCGAGGTGCGCACGTTTAGTGTTTCTGAGCACATGGTGGTAACAGCGGTGGTGACCACGTACTGGTACATCTGGTTCTGGCTCGGTGGCCTGTACCGCGATATGTACGTGCGTTCGCCGTTCGAAGAATTCTTTCGCGTTGTGCGACAGACGTTTGTCGGGTCGGCAGTCTTCTTCCTGCTCATCTACATGTCCAGCAATGAAGCGTACCAGGAGAATCCTCGCGCGGTGTTCGCCCTGTACTGGATCCTTATCACGGTCTTGGTTGGCAGTGGTCGGTTGATTGCCCGGGCGATTCAACGATGGCTGCGGGAGTCGAGTTGGGTGCGCATCCCTGCCGTGGTGGTGGGCTCTCCGGAACGTATCAGGGATCTGCTCGCGGAGTTGCGTCGTATGCCAGCTCTCGGATACCATGTCGTAGGTGTGATTCCCATTGGTACGTCTACCGAGATATCTAACACAGAGGAGTGGTTTGGATCGGTCCCAGTCTTGGGACCCGTCGAGGAGCTCTCTGCGATTCTGCAGCGTCACGAGCCAAAGGATGTCCTCATTTCCGTTGAGCACTCCAACCATGCGGAGCTGCTGGCTCTGGTGGCCCGCTGTGCAGAGCGCAGTCGTCGGGTGAAAATCGTACCGGATATGTACGAAATCGTGTCGGGACAGGTTCGCGTGTACCAGCTCTACGGCGCTCCGTTGATTGATGTCTATCCGGAGCTGATGCAGCCGTGGGAAGCCGTTGCCAAGCGCACGCTGGACATTCTCGTTAGCCTAGCCATTCTGGTGATCGGCTCACCGGTATGGCTGCTGACGGCGCTGGTGGTGAAGGTGTCGTCCACCGGCCCCATCTTTTTCCGCCAGGAGCGTGTTGGTCGTGATGGCAGCGTGTTTGTGATGGCCAAATTCCGTTCGATGTACACCCACATGGAGCATGATCGGTCGTGGGTACGAGATGGGGACCCGCGCGTCACACCTGTTGGCAAGTTCCTGCGCAAGTCACATCTCGACGAGATTCCGCAACTGTGGAATGTCCTGCGTGGGGATATGTCGCTGGTGGGTCCGCGCCCCGAGCAGCCACTGTACGTCGAGAAGTTCACGGCGATGTTGCCGTATTACGGTCGTCGACACAGTGTTCGTCCAGGTGTGACTGGTTGGTGGCAGGTAATGGCGCGGTCGAATCCCGAAAGCAAGGAGGAGATTGAGAGCCGCTTGCGCTATGATTTCTTCTACATCGAAAACATGAGCTTCAAGTTGGACCTCGAAATCCTTGTACGAACAGTTTTTGTCATGTTCCAGGGGCATGGACGCGCGTGAAAAGCCTTCTCTGCATACCAACGTACAATGAGCGGGAGAACATCCTGCGCATGATTGATGCCGTCCATGGTGTGTCGGCACAACTTCACATCCTGATCATCGACGATGGATCTCCCGATGGCACTGCCGGATTGGTTCGTAGCCGACAGGAGACAGATCCGCGCCTCCACCTGATTGAACGAGAGGGGAAACTTGGACTGGGCACAGCCTACTGCAGGGGCTTTGCCTTTGCCATCGAACAGAACTACGATGTTGTTCTCCAGATGGATGCCGATTTCTCCCACGACCCCCAAGACCTTCCACGGATGTTCGAGGCCATTGAGAATAACGATGTCGTTATCGGCTCGCGCTATATCTCTGGAGTGAACGTGATCAATTGGCCGATGAGCCGGCTGTTGTTGAGCTGGTTTGCTAACCTCTACACCCGTGTCATTACTGGTATGCCGATCGCCGATGCGACCGGTGGTTTCAAGTGTTTTCGCATCGACGTCCTACGCAAGATTGATCTAACGCGCATCAAGTCGAATGGTTATGCCTTTCAGATTGAGATGAACTACCGGGCATGGCGCCGTGGAGCGCGCATGAAGGAGATTCCAATCATTTTCACGGATCGTGTCAGTGGCGTCTCGAAGATGAGCAAGAATATCGTCTATGAGGCAGCGTTTCTGGTGTGGAAACTGAAGCTGGCAACCCTGTTCTCCTTTGGCAGGAACTAGTTGGTGCAGCACCTGCACGCCCATAGCATCCCCGACGTGAGCGTTCTGATTGTGAACTACAACGTCAAGGACTACCTTCAGCAGTGTCTGCGGTCGGTGCAGGGGGCTCGCGATGGACTTAACGTCCAGATTGTGGTCGTTGACAATGCATCAAGCGATGCTACCATGGATGAGCTGCCTGAACTGTTTCCGGACGTGGTATGGGTGGCATCGCAGGAAAACCTGGGCTTCGGTCGTGGAAACAACGTAGGCCTGTCACACTGTACTGGCCGGTACGTACTCTTTCTGAATCCTGACACGATTATGCAGCCGGATACGCTGCGAACGATGGTGTCCTACCTCGATGCACATCCAGAGGTGGGGTTGGCCGGATGTACGGTGTACAATCCGGATGGAACCTTTCAGCTGGCATGTCGGCGCGGATTCCCAAGTCCCTGGGCGAGCTTTACAAAGCTGTTTGGACTGCAGGCACTGTTTCCGCAGTCACGCTGGTTTGCCCAGTACAACATGACCTACCTGCCAGTGGAGGCTACCTACGATGTTGATGCGCTGATTGGCGCCTTCATGATGGGGCCGCGTTCGTTGATTGAACAGGTAGGCGGATTCGATCCGGCGTTCTTCATGTATGGCGAGGACCTCGATCTGTGTTACAGGATCCAGAAGCTAGGACGGTCGATACGGTACGTGCACACGACCAGCATTGTCCACTTCAAAGGGGAGAGTACCCGGAGGTCGTCGATGGACGATGTAGCAGTGTTCTACGATGCTATGAAGATCTTCGCCCGGAAGCACTACGGACGATCTGCACCGTTTCTGCTGCTGCTCAACGTGGGGATCGTGGTGCGCTCTGTGGTGGAGAAGATGCTGCGGCGCCGTCGAGAGCTGCTGATGCTTGGGCTTGATGGTGTGTCTCTGCTGCTTGCCTTGCTGCTGGCAACCTCCGTTCGGTTCGACGGGCCGTTTGGATTTCCCGACTACGCCTATCCTCTCGTATTGATCGTCGTGCCGCTGGTGGCACTCGTCAGTTTGATTTCCGTTGGGGAGTATGTCGAGTACCGCCCTACAATCCGTCGCAGCTTGGTAGGCTTGTTGGTATCGTTCTTTGTGCTATCGTCGTTGACCTACTTCTTTAAGGAGTACGCATTCAGCCGCGGTGTGGTGTTGATGACGATCGGTATCAGTGCCGTGCTGCTGTCGATCGTGCGCGGTGTTGCTGCACTGCTGGATGCACGGGGGGGCACGTCCAAGATCCGCACGGTGGTCGTCGTAGGCCTCACGCCGGCAGCAGCGTCCATCATCGAAGCCCTGCGAACCTCGGAGTACCGAACCACGAGCATCGCCGGCGCGGTCGCGACGAATACACTGGCACAGACCCAGTTTGCTGGTGTTCCGGTGATTGGAACGGCCGACTACCTCGAGACGATCATTGGCGACACGCACGCTGAAGAAGTCATCATTGCTGACTCTGCATTTGATCCGTCCATTATTGTCCGGATGATGAAGCGCTCGGGCTTGCACCGGGTGCGATACCACTTTGCAGAGGCCTACGACGACGTCATCATGGCGCGCCTTGTGCAGGATGTGGCTGGCGTTGAACCTACGGTGCAGGTCTCTCCTCTGCTCCGGTTCCGGAACCGATGGATCAAACGGGCTATAGATGTTATGGTGGCACTCCCTACGCTGTTGGTTCTAGGGATACAGGTATTTTTGGGGCGGCGCAACGCACGTCCTAGATTCCATGCATGGATGGAAGTCCTACGTGGAACGAGGAGTGTGGTTGGTTTGTACAATGACGGTCGCAGGCGTGTGGCGGGAAAGCCCGGGATAACGAGTCTAGTGGACGTTGGCTCTGGTACGGTCGTGGTGTCGCAAGCTGCTGCCGAACACATCAATGATTACTACGTTGCGCAGTACTCGGTAGCTCTGGACATTGAAATCATGTTGAAGTATCTGGTAGGCCATCGTGGCATCAAATAGCGTGACCCTCGACTTCGAAAAGCCGATTGTGGAGCTTGAGAATAAGATTCTCGAGATGAAGGGACTATCCGACACTCTAGACATCCAACCTCAGATTGAAGAACTCGAGGGCAAGGTAGAGGAACTGCGTTCGAGGATCTATTCCGAACTCACGCGCTGGCAGCGCGTGCAGATTGCTCGCCATCCGGACCGTCCGTACACGCTGGATTACGTAACACAATGTTTCGACGAGTTCATCGAGTGGCATGGTGATCGCGCGTTTGGTGACGATCCTGCCATCGTTGGTGGCACGGCCCTGCTCGATGGCACCTCGGTGATGGTCATTGGCCATCAAAAGGGGCGAGATACCAAGTCGAACCTGTATCGCAACTTCGGCATGCCCAATCCGGAGGGATATCGCAAGGCATACCGACTCATGTCTACTGCCGAACGCTTCGGGATGCCAGTGATCTGCTTTCTCGATACACCGGGGGCCTTCCCTGGTATCGAGGCGGAGGAACGTGGCCAAGCCGAGGCCATCGCACGAAATCTCGTGTTGATGGCTCGCCTGCGCGTTCCCGTGGTGATCGTCATCATCGGGGAGGGGGCTTCTGGCGGTGCCCTTGGCATCGGCGTGGGCAACAGAATCCTGATGCTGGAGAATAGCTGGTACAGTGTGATCGCTCCGGAATCCTGCTCCTCAATCCTATGGCGCAGCTGGGAGTACAAGGAACAAGCTGCCGAGGCCCTGCGTTTGACAGCATCCGACCTGGTAGAGGTTGGAATCGTCGATCGGATTCTACGGGAGCCTGTTGGTGGTGCGCACCGTGCCCCAGAAGACATGTTTTCGACAGTCAAGCAGGCACTTGTTGAGGAGCTCTCGGTACTTGGTCAACTTTCTCCGACCGAACTTGTGCAACGCCGACGCGAGAAATTCTACGCCATGGGTGTATGGACCGAATCGTGACACGCCCCCTGCGTGACGCGATCGTGCAGTTGGGATGGGCCTCAACCGACATTTCCCGCGAGTACATCCACGGCGGCGTAGTTGCGGTGAATGACGTTGTTATTCGATCAGAACTGCACCCTGTTGACGTTCAACGCGACGAGATCACCCTGATGGGTATATGCTTGTCGGTGCCCCGGCAACGCTCGGCTGTCCATGGGCTGCCTGCGTGGTTTCTTCTTCACGATCATGACGCATTTGGTACCGGGGTCTATCTGGCTACCGCCACGGAAGACAATCCAACCGTGTGGCACCCTATCGACCTGCCGCTGACCCACGACTACCTCGCTCGGTTCGATCGTGACCTCATCGAGGACGACATTCGAGCGCTGCAGCAGGAGCTCTCACACAGGGCCTTGATCGAAGCTAGGGATGTGACCGTCATCAAGGGCTTCGATGGCGTCACAGGTCGCTATCTGTTGCCAAACGCGCGCTATACTCTCGGTGATCTCCGGGATGGGGCACGTGCCGTTGGTTTGGTACTCCAAGGTGCCGCCAGCCTGCGATGTGGACCATACACGGCTACGGCACTACCGCCAGCATCCTGGAGGCGACTGCTACCCCATGAAGTCGAAGCAATCGTTGCCATGGCTCACTACGGACTGCCAGAAACAACGCCTGTGGAGGACGTGTGGCAGTCGATGCGAAACCACGATCGAGGCCAACCTTACGAAACCGGTTGACGATACTGCAGCTGGTGCAGCGTATGATACAGACCACCGTGGGCGAGTAACTCCTGATGCGTGCCATGCTCCGCCACACGACCATGATGCAGCACGATAATCCGATCGGCTCGCTGAATCGTGGAGAGGCGATGGGCAATCACGATACTCGTTCTGCCGGAGAGTAAGGTAGAGATCGAGCGTTCAATCAAGAGCTCCGTTTCGGTGTCGATGTTCGCCGTGGCCTCGTCAAGGATGAGAATATCTGGATTGCCAACAAGGGCGCGGCAGAACGAGATGAGTTGCTTCTGTCCGGTACTCAGCACGGCACCACGCTCACGAACCTGCGTTTGGTAACCGTTGGGCAACTTCATGATGAAGTCATGGGCACCCAGGGCTACAGCTGCGTCGACAACATCCTGATGGGTGATGCCCGGTCGGCCCAAGGTGATGTTCTCTTCGATCGAGCGCGAAAAGAGAAAGACGTCCTGCAATACCATTGCCATCCGAGCACGGATGGTGTCCTGCTGGTACGAACGAATGTCACGTCCATTGACGAGAACCTCTCCCTGCTGGTAGTCGTAGAAGCGCCCAAGCACGTTGATGATGGAGCTCTTTCCGGCTCCTGTTGCACCAACCAGTGCGATGGTCTGTCCCTTTTCGACCTGAAAGGAGACGCCCTGTAGGACGGGTTGCTGGCCGTCGTAGGAGAAGTGAACGTCGCGGAACTCGATGGAAGAGGAGACACCGGGAAACGGCGTAGCTCCGGGTAGGTCGTCGATGGTCTGCTTCGTGTCGAGGAGTCGGAAGATGCGCTGCGAAGCCACAGCACTGGACTGCAGTGTATTGTACTTCTCGGTGAGGTCACGTACGGGACGGAAGAACATTTCCGTGAATTGAGCAAAAGCAATGAGCATGCCCACGGTCATCGTGCCACTGCCTATAGAGTTTGCTGTGAACCATAGGATGATCGACAGGGCAATGGCGCTTAAGAACTCCACCACCGGAAAGAACGTAGCATAGTAGAAAATGGAGCGGTCTTGAAGGAGCTGATGCTCGTGGTTGATGGCGGCAAACTGCGTCTGCATGCGCTTCTGCTGCGTAAAGAGCTGCACGATGCTGATGCCCGAGACAAACTCATTCATGAAGGCATTCATGGCTGCCACCTGCTTACGAATCTCGTTGTAGACCAGGCGAACCTTCGCTCGAAACACGAAGGAGGCGATCAGCAACAGTGGCAGGATCGTAATCGTGAGCAATGTAAGATGCACGGATGTCTGCATCATGAAGAACAGAATCCAGAAGATGATCATGATGTCGGAGATCATCATCACTACACCGGAGGAAAACAGCTCATTGAGCACCTCAACGTCGTTGGTCACGCGGGTGATTATGCGTCCCACTGGGGTGGTGTCGTAGTATCGCAGTGCCAGCCGCTGGACGTGGTCGTAGAGTCGGGATCGGATGGACAGAAGTACGCGCTGACCAATCCACTCCATGAGATATGACAACCCATACTGGAGAGCCCCCTGCAGCAACAAGAAGCCAACAATCAGGGCTACGTACTGCCATAACCCGTCCAGATCTCCCGTAACGATGTGATCGTCGATGGCAATGCGGGTGAGATACGGACGCAATGGCCCAAGGGCTGACGAGGATAGAGTGAGCACAATGGCAACGGCCAGATGCCAACGGTAGGGTGCCAAGAACGCTAGCAGGCGCCTCATTAATCCATAGTTGACAGAGGACTGGACGTCGTCGGTAGAGGTGGTCATGGCACAAAGATACGGCACGGCCGAAGGGTGGAATGCCCGCACTCTAGATCGCAGTATTTTCGCAGGATGATTCGTATCACACCGTTTGGAGCTGCCGGAGAAGTGACCGGCTCTGCTACCCTTGTTGAAACACCGAGCGCTCGTTTGGTGGTAGATCTCGGTATGTTTCAAGGCGACAAGGACGACGATGCCCGCAACGTGATCCCCGGACCGATCCATCGAGAATCCATCGACGCCGTGCTGCTAACCCACGGACACCTCGATCATTGTGGTCGCCTTCCGCTGTTTGTGCGGGACGGCTTTGAAGGGCCCATCTTCACCACGCCGGCAACACGTGACGTGGCAGAGATTATTCTAATGGACTCTGCCAATATACAAGAGTCGGATTACCGCCGTCGGCAACGCTATGCCCAGCGGAAGGGTCGCAAGCTGAGCCGCCTGGACGCCCCTCTGTACGACCAGGACGACGTCGAACAGACGATTCGACAGATGGAGGTGGTAGACTATGATGTGGTCGTGGACGTGGCCCCCGGTGTGTCTGCCACGTTCCACGAAGCAGGACACATCTTGGGATCGGCATCCATTTCTCTGCAGATCCACCACAACGGCCAAGACCGCACGGTGGTCTTCAGTGGAGACGTCGGGCCGCGCAACATGCCGTACCTGAAGGATCCGGAATCTCCATCGAAGGCAGACATTGTGGTATTGGAGTCGACGTATGGTGATCGCGACCATCGTTCCATCGATGCAACGGTCGAAGAGTTTACGTCCATCATCCAGTCCGCGATCGCCCAAAAAGGCAAAATCTTCATTCCTTCTTTTGCCATAGGCAGAACACAAAACGTACTGTACTACCTGGCCGAGATGATTCGCCATGGGCGCATTCCGCGGGTTCCTATCTTCCTGGACAGCCCCATGGCCATCAAGGCATCGCAGTTGTACACCGAGTACGCGGAGCTGTTCGACGAAGAGGGAAGTGAGTTGGTGGCCGATGGTCAGTTGGCCAGCGATCTTCGCACGTTGCGGTTATCGTCCTCGGCTGAGCAGTCTCGCTCGATCAACGACTATCGCGGTCCGTTCATCGTGGTTGCGGGGTCGGGCATGTGCACCGCAGGCCGCATCGTACATCACCTGCGTAACAACATTGCCAATCCCCACGCCCACATCGTGATTGTTGGCTACCAAGCACGTGGATCCCTGGGACGGGCCTTGGTGGATGGTGCCACGCACGTGTCGGTCATGGGGTCGTGGTATCCCGTACAGGCACAGGTTCACACCCTTGGTGGATTTAGCGCACATGCCGGCCAGTCGCAATTGGTTGATTGGTTGCGTCCGATGGTGCACGGTCATCAGCCACAGGTCGTGCTGCTACACGGAGAAGAAGATCCGCGTCAGCTGCTGGCAGAGCGCATTCACGAAGAGTTTAGTATCACTCCACGACGGCCACGCTACGGCGAATCGCTGAGTTTCGCCTAGCTCGTTTCCTCCCAGTGTAACCACGTTCAACAGCAGGCAGATATGACAACTCGGATGGAGCATGATTTTCTCGGTGATCGGGAAATCTCCGATGACGCGTACTACGGTGTTCAGACCGTACGGGCGATAGACAACTTTCCGATCACCGGAATCCCGATCGGGCACTTGACCTCGTTCATCAAAGCCTTCGGCTACGTGAAGAAGGCGGCGGCGCTGGCCAACCGGGATCTTGGTGTGCTGGAGGTCGAGAAAGCCGAGGCCATCATCGCAGCCTGCGATGCCGTGATCGCCGGTGAGCTGAGCGATCAGTTCCCGGTAGACGTTGTGCAGGGTGGTGCTGGTACATCCACCAACATGAATGTCAACGAGGTGATTGCTAATAAGGCCCTTGAGCTTCTTGGTCTGCCGAAGGGGCGCTATGACGTGATTCACCCGAATAACCACGTCAATCTGTCGCAGAGCACGAACGACGTCTATCCAACGGCCCTGCGCCTAGCGGTGTGGTATGAACTGCAGTTTCTTGTCGAGTCTCTCCAGCACCTGCGAGATGCTTTTACGGCCAAAGGAGCGGAGTTTGCATCGGTCTTGAAGATGGGGCGTACCCAACTGCAGGACGCCGTGCCGATGACGCTCGGGATGGAGTTCGATGCCTTTGCGGTGAACATCTATCGCGATGTGGAGCGCCTGCAGGGGGCTCGGCTGCATGTGCTGGAGGTAAACCTTGGGGCCACAGCCATAGGGACGAGCATCAATGCACCCCATGGCTATCCCGAGTTGGCAACGTCCTACCTTGCCCGCATCACCGGTGTTGACGTCTACCTGGCGACGGACCTCATTGAAGCGACGTGGGACACCGGACCGCTCGTCGAGATTTCGGGTCTTCTGAAGCGTGTGGCCGTCAAGCTTTCCAAGATCTGCAACGACCTGCGCCTGTTGTCGTCTGGCCCGCGAACCGGTTTCAATGAAATCAACCTTCCAGCACGCCAGCCAGGGTCGAGTATCATGCCAGGGAAGGTCAACCCCGTGATTCCGGAAGTGGTCAACCAGGTGTGCTTCCGCGTGATTGGAAACGACACGACGATCTCCTTTGCTGCCGAAGCCGGTCAGCTTCAGCTGAACGTTATGGAGCCCATCATGGCCTTTTGTCTGTTCCAGAGCATGTCGATGCTGACGAACGGAACGCGTGTGCTTCGCGAGTTGTGTGTGGAGGGCATCACCGCCAACAGCGAGCACGCTCAGCAGCTCGTGTTGCGCTCGATCGGTATCGTTACGGCCTTGAACCCGCTGTTGGGATACGAGGAGTGTGCATCGATCGCCAAGGAAGCATTCGAGACAGGTGCAAACATCGTAGACATCGTACGGCGAAAGGGGCTTCTACCGGAGGAAAAACTCAACGAGATCTTCAGCATCGACAACCTCATGAATCCACAGTACATCCGGTAAAGCAGTATGCAACGTCATATCCTGTTAGCACTCCTCTGTAGCGGTCTGATGTCGCACGCCTGTGCTCCCGACTCCGCATAGTTGCCAGAGGCCCCCTTCCATCGGGTGTTGCGGCGGGACTGTTGAATCGTCGGCCCGATGTTCTTCAGGCGGAACAGGAGGTGGTGAACCTTCGATTGCTGATGTCAACGATGCGTGGACGCAGTTGACCACGGGTAGGGAACGGCTAGCGGCTGAGCGCAGAACAGTGGAAGCGAATCGCCAGGTACTGCGGCTGTCAGAGCTTCGGTATCGGTACGGTACGGCGCCGTATCTCCAGGTGCTGGATGCACAGCGTTCGCTGCTAGAGGCACAACAGTCAGAAATAGAAGCGGCCTACGCTGCTGCGGAGGCCGATGTACTTCTGTACCGCGCCATGGGTGGTGGATGGGGCGGTAGTTGGGAGTGATTCCGCTGGGACTCGAACCCAGGACCCTTTGATTAAAAGTCAAATGCTCTAGCCGGCTGAGCTACGGAATCGAACAGCTACAAACGTACGAAAAGTCTGTGACATCACATCGTGCTGTGTGCCGGTGTTGTCTGCCGGTGTTGACGAACTGCGACGATCACGACAGCGCGCGACGAACGACACTCTCAGCCACAAAATCCCTGACGACGGCAGCAATCCCTGGTGCGTCGAGTTGCACGTCGGCCCAGAGTTCCTGCTGGGTACCGTGGTCGACGTAGATGTCGTCGATACCATGGATCTTCATGTCCACAGTACGGCTGTGGACTTGAGCTACGTACTCTGCCACAGCACTGCCGAATCCACCTTGCTTCTGTCCGTCCTCCACCGTCACGATCCGTCCGACGCGCAGTGCTAATTCGTCGATCATCGCCGTATCGAGAGGTTTGACAAATCGAGCATTGACCACCTCGGCTTCGATGCCTTCTGCAGCAAGGATTTCTGCGGCCTTCATCGCATGCCCAACCATGGTTCCGATAGCCACGATAGCCACGTCAGAACCCGTGCGGACTGTTTCACTCTTCCCTAAGGGTATCGGCTGCATCGGGCGGATGATGGCACCTACACCTTCGCCACGTGGATAGCGAATCGAGATAGGCCCCGCCTTGTAGCTATGCACAGATGTGTAGAGCATGTCGCGTAGCTCCTGTTCGTCTTTTGGAGCCATGACAACCATCCCCTGAATCATTCGGAGGTAGCCCAGATCGAGTACGCCGTGGTGGGTTGGACCGTCGGCACCAACAACACCGGCACGATCCAATGCAAACACCACATGCAGATGCTGGAGTGCAACATCGTGGGCAATGTGATCGAAGGCGCGCTGGAGAAAACTGCTGTAGATCGCTACCACGGGAATTACGCCTTGGGTAGCCAGACCTGCAGCGAACGTGACACCGTGTCCCTCAGCGATGCCCACATCGTACACGCGCTGTGGGAACTGTCGCTGGACAATATCCAGACCCGTACCATCGGGCATGGCTGCCGTGATGCCCACGATCTTCGGATTGGTGGTCATCAACTCGACCATGGCCTCGCCGAACACATCCTGATACTTGGGTGGTGCTGGAGTGGGAGGTGGTGCCGACTTGACAGCCTGTCCCGTGATCTTATCGACCTTACCAATGGCATGCAGAAACTGCTTGTCCTGTTCTGCTGGTCCGTATCCCTTACCCTTCTGCGTAATGGTATGCAGAAGGACTGGTCCGCGGATCTCACGCACGTCTCGCAGCATTTTCACGAGAGCCTCAACGTTATGGCCGTTGACCGGACCGAAGTACCGAAACCCGAGAGCCTCGAACAGCATTCCTGGCGTGAGCACGGCCTTAAAGCCCCCTTCCACGCGATGTACTGTTTTACGAATGCGGTCTCCCAACTGATCGAGTGACCCAGTCATGTCGTAGAGCTGGTCGCGGAGCTTACGGGCTGTTGGGGAGGCAAAGATCTCGCTGAAGTAGTTCGACAACGCCCAGACGTTCGGTGCAATGGACATGTTGTTGTCGTTGAGAACCACCAAGAGGTCGTTCTTGTAGATGCCGCAGTTATTCATGGCCTCATAGGCCAGTCCACCCGTCATTGCTCCGTCGCCAATCACAGCTACGACCTTCTGGTGCTGGTGTAGCTGATCCCGTGCAGCGGCCATACCAAGGGCCGCTGAAATCGATGTGGTGGCATGACCGGCACCGAACTCATCGTAGATGCTCTCCGATCGCTTCAGAAAGCCCGACAAACCATCCTTCTTGCGGATGGTATGCAGCTCATGCTTGCGCCCAGTAAGAATCTTATGCGGATAGCCCTGGTGGCCGGTATCAAAGACGATTTTGTCCGTGGGCGTGTTGAAGACGTAGTGAAGTGCTACGGTCAGCTCGACCACACCGAGTCCTGCCCCGAAGTGACCACCAACCTTGGTGATGGTATCCACGAGGTATTCGCGCACCTCATCCGATACGGTTTTTAAGGCCGACTCGGGGAGCTTGCGGAGATCTTCGGGACTATTGATCTGATCGAGGTAGGTGTACATGACGATGCTGAAGAAGTGAGCGAAAGAACGTTATCGGCGCGGTGTTTCCACCAGAACCTGCACGGTTCGGGACAACTGTCGGCCTACGGGTGAGGAGTTTGGATGAATCTCCGTGTCCTCTCCAACTCCGCTAGTAGTGTAGGAGGCCGACGGCGCCTTCTGCCGGAGAAACGCTGAAACAGCCTCGGCACGTTCCCTCGACAGGGTGCGATTATGAACGTCGGAGCCAATGCGATCCGTGTATCCAATCACCTGTACCTTGGAGTTTGCTGCGATCGACGGAAGCACCATGCGTTCCAGAACGCGGAGATTGTCTTCCGAGAGCGAGGCCGTGTTGAAGTCGAACAGAATCAACGAGTATTTATCGATGGTCTTATCGGGCAGGTTCTCTGTGCGCTTTCGCACACTGCTTGCATAGTCGACGGGAACCGAGCCGAGTGCTACGGCCTCCTGACCGCTTTGCGAGCGCACGGATAACTCGTAATCGACAGGGACCTGCGTGGTTCCAAGATCGTTCGGCTTAATGATCCAGTCGATCTTACTGGGCAACGTTGTGCCGCTGACATCCCGTAGCGGTCTGCCCGCCTGACTGATCGACAGCGTCCAACTCACGACACTGTCGGTTTGACGATCGGCATTGGCAACATCGGGGTGGAATTGCAGCATGCCGGGCGTAGCAATGCGCTGCTGATCTGCCGTGATCACCACTGGAGCCAGCAGGTCCGGAACATTGCTGGACAGCTCGATCCGACGGTTCTCTTCAGCACCTTCTGGATCAGACTCGGATGAAGGCTTGGTAGGTCGTGCTATCGCGCGCACGGCAATGCGTGATGGCGTGATGCCGAAGGTGGTCACGAGGTAGTCCTTCGCCCACAGTGCCCGTCGATTGCCAAGCTCGGGAATGCGCACCTCGGTCGTGGCGTCCGTGGTACCCGTAATCGTGAGTGTTGCGTGTTGCAGGTCCACCATCCGCGAGCCAATGATGTTCAGCAGGTTGCGGTTCACCTCGATGGCATCCAATGGCAGCGACGTGGGTTCGAAGCTTCCTTCAACCGACGACCCGGTTTGTTGCAGGGCTGCCGTGGGGGCCGCTGCACCTTGCGGGTAGAATACAAATGGCACAAGCGGGAACATCTCGGTGTAGGTGTAGTCCTCCACGTTGATGGATGATACGTCAACCATCTGTCCGTCACCGGACATGGTGGTCACACGGGCAATGTTCACCCCAAGGCGACGATCCTCCGTGGGAAGCTCTAACGACGGCGATGACCGGGCTACAGTAAACGACAGACTGACGCCGAAGCGCAACTGACCGATGCTCCAGGGGTTGTAGTCGTTGTCCGACGAGACGTTCGACAATGGCAGCCGATAGCTTACTTCAGGTTGCAACCAGACGTCCTTGCCGAGTTCCATCGTGTATCCCACGCCAAGCGCCAGAGCCAATCGCACACTGGACGATGGTACATTTCCAGGAGCCGGAGTGATGTCTTGATTGCCAACGTAGGCGGCACCAATGTTTAAGTCAGTGAGTTGTTCTTGGCTAAGCGAAAGGGGAATACCCAGCTCGAGTCCACCCAGCACGTAGACCGGAACCTCAGGAATCAGATCATGGTATTCCAGTCCGGGCGTCATCTCCAGATAGAGGCTTGAGGCTTCAAAACCGTGCGTGAGCACGGAGTCGCCAAGCAGTGGCTGCGTGGCGGACGTCGAAGCCGTAAGCCAGTTCAGACCTACGCGTCCCGTGAAGTGTAGATGGGCGGATAATGGTGTGGCTACGGTCATTCCACCCAGAATCGTCGCTGTTGTGGATCCCTCGGTCATGCGAAGCGACCTGTTGATCCAGCGCTCAAACAATGGATTCGGTACGGTTTGGATGCGCCAGGCGGCGATGCTCGAACTGGACATGTTGAGGGCCAGGGCGCCGTACACCCCAACGCGAGTCCCAAAGCGAACGTCTGATGAAGCCCGTGCAGATGCAGCCAGAGTGTCCTGACCGAGGATAGACGTGACAGGTACGAGGAGGGCTAGGAGCCCACCAACGAATGCTCTCTTCATAGTGCAGTTGTAACGTGGAGGAATGTCAGCACAAAGGTACGACGTTACGACGACGAGGACTTCCGGGACCGACGGAACAGCCAATACAGAGGGACTCCTGCAAGGAGAATTATCAGACCATAGACAGAGTTGAGGATCGGATCCGCCCCGGTTGCACGACCTGCTTGGTACTGTTCGTAATCGCTCCAAAGGGAGAAGGCAAGAAATCCGACGGCAAACAGGATGAAGACCACGGGTACAACCGGATATCCCCAGGCGCGATACGGACGCAGTGCGTTTGGATCGCGGCGTCGAAGAATGATCACGCCGGCTGCCGACAAACCATAGAACCCCCAACTGACGAAGATCAGCATCTCGGTGAGCATGTCGAAGGTGCCGGTGAACACGAGGACACAGGTCCAAGCCCCCTGCCAGAAAAGGGCCGTCGATGGCGTATGAAACCGAGGATGAACGCGCTGGAGGGAGCGGAAGAACAAGCCGTCCTTCGCCATCGCAAAGAAGATGCGTGCGCTTTGCAGAATGGTACCGTTACTCGTTCCCACGGTGGAAACCATCACGGCCACAGCCACAAAGATCAAGCCCCAGGGGCCAAGGGCACGCCGAGCAATCTCGGCTGCCGGCGACTCGGATTGCGCCAGAGCGTCGATGTCGAGGATGTAGAGGTAGGCAAGGTTGATCAGCAAGTAGATCGCAAGAATGGAGAGCGAACCCAGAACTAGGGCGCGAGGAATGGTTTTCTGCGGCTCGCGCGTCTCACCGGCCACAGCTGTCACCGAGTTCCATCCGTCGTACGACCACAGCGCCTTGTTCATGGTGAGGATGACGGCCATGAAGAGGGCTGCCCCGGTGGCGGATCCAGCAGCGGTGTCCCGTGTGAAGTTCTCTGCCGATCCATCGCCAGCCAGAAAGGCCGCGGCAACCAGAACAACGATCGCGGCGATTTTCGACACGGTGAGAACGTTCTGGATCCGACCTCCAGAGCGCACACCGGCGATGTTTGCCAGGGTGAGCACAACCACGACTCCTGCTGTTAGCAGCTTGATTCCCATCTCCTGGAGTGGGTAGATCACTCCGAAGGGGAGAGGGATGGCAAACGACTGCCAAACGTCGTCCGGTAGCGACCAAAGGGGAATGACAGAGTCGAAGTAGTATGAGAACACATACGTAATCGAGGCAATCGAACCGGTCTGAATCACCGAGAACATGGCCCAGCCGTAGAGAAAGGCCGTGAGATCACCGTAGATCACGCGGAAATACTCATACTGCCCACCCGTGGACGGGATCATTCCCGCAAGCTCGGCAACGGTGAGTGCACCGAACAGTGTCACCATGCCGGCTACCACCCATACGGCCAGCAGGATCTCGGGGGAGCCCGTGAGTGCAGCCATCGCGGCTGGATTTTTAAAGATGCCGGATCCCACAACACTGCCAATCACCAGCATGGTTGTGGTAAAGAGGCCCAGTGTTCGCATGAGCGAAGGCGCAGGTGTTGGCTGTTGCATCTGATCCGAAGATACGGACCAGGTTGTCGGTACTGAAAAGCACGACGTGATTCCGCAGTATCGGAGGTAAATTGAGGATCGATTGTCGTTTCCTCTACGTCACCAGCATGTATTCCAGATGATTGCCTTTGGAGTAGGGCTCCTGATCGGATATGTCCTGGCGATTCCGCCTGGGCCCATTGGCATGGCTGCGATGCGTTCGGCAGTGCGCGACGGCTGGTCGGCCTCCCTCAAGATTGCGGCCGGAGCAGGATTGCTGGACACGATCTACAGCGCTCTGGCCATGGTGGCAACATCGGCGGCCGTTCAGGCACTGCTCCAGATGGAGCATAGCCACCCGTGGGCGATGGTAGTGATGCAGTCTGGTATCGTTGTACTCATGATTGGTGCCGGTGTCCTTCAGGTGAGGAGTGCGTCTCGACTGCCCCGAGAAGACGTGTCTGCGAATGGTACTCCCGCTAGTGGTTTGTCGCAGTGGTTCCGACTACATGGTCCGTTCTTCGTGGGCGTGGGATATGCGATCGCGAATCTTGCCAATCCCACCTTTGTTCCGGCCCTGGCGGCCATGTCCACCTTTGTCCAAGGCCTGGAGTGGTTCGAGCCTGTCTTGGCCAACCGGCTGTTGTTCGCCGTGGGTTTTGGGCTGGGCAACATGGCATGGTTAATTACACTCGTCAAAATCGTGTTGGCCTACCGCGATCGGATGTCCACGGTCTTCATGAAGCGCTTACAACAGATTTCAGGGTTTTCACTGATTGGTTTCGGTACGTTCTACGGCTTGCGTATCATCGTGGTAACCGAGTGGCATCTGCTTTTTACCGTTCAACCATGATTCAGCCAATCATGATCCAGTCATGATCCAGTCGTGATCCAGCCAATGATTACTATCGTTCAACGAATACTACGAGTATGGGTCGCGGTGCTGATCGTTTCTGCACCCATGCTTCAGGCGCAGCCACTACGCATTGGCGTGAAAGGGTCATACTTGCACGTACAGAATGTCTCGACGATGCCGGTCCTTCTGGGAAGTACTGATTGTGGCAGGTTCCAGGATGGTGTTTCTCCGGGTGTTCAAGCTGGACTTACCGTCGACTATCCCATACTCGGTGCGTTTCTGGAGATCAGTGGTGCACTGGTGTACCAACAGCGCCCAGCCCAACTGGTAACACGAACCACAGATGACTACACGGTCCTTGATCCACGCACAACGTCGTACGTCTTTCTGGAGCGTGAGCACGTGTTTACCTCGGATCTCGGCTACATTACTGCAGAGCTAGGGTTTCGCTCGCAGCCGTTTTCGTGGCTGCCGGTGTATCTCCGGATGAGCGTTGATGCCGGCAATCCCATTGTGAACGCTACGTACCAGCAAACCGAAGAGATTGTGGCTCCCTCTGGAGTGCTGTTCGCGGATGGGACACAACGCAGAGTGGTAGGTACCGGTGAGTTTCCCGGTTTGGGAACATCTGTAGGGGGCTACGGCGGCGTGGGGGCTGTGTTGGATCTCACCGATCGGGTACAGATCTGCCCCGAAATCGGTTACCGTTATGGATTGAACTCACTGACGTCCCGTGCCCAGTGGCAACAGTCATGGTGGTCAGCTGGTGTCCAAATGCGGTTCCGCTTGGATGGCGATGATGAGGAGCCAGCTCCAGAAGAAGTTCCACCTCCGCCACCAGCGGCTGTCCCGGAACCAGAGGTGGTTGCCGAGGTGTCGCCACCCGCCCGCCTGTCAGCTGTACGAGGGAGGCCCCTGGAGATACAACAAACCGTGGTGACGCAAACCTTCCCGCTACTGCCATACGTGTTCTTCGATTCGGCGTCTGCCGCAATTCCAGCGCGCTACGTTCGCACAGTACCAGGCGAGGCGTTCAGCGAGGCTGCGATTCCTAAGTTGACCTTGCCGATCTACTATGCCGTTCTTGACATTCTGGGCAGTCGGATGGTGCGCGATTCCTCGATACGACTGACCGTGATTGGAGCAACGGATGGAAGGGAGCTGTCCTCGTCGTCGGACCGTATGCGGTTAGCCGGAGATCGTGCCGCTGCCGTGGTACATTACCTTGGTTCCCGTTGGAACATTGATGCCAGGCGGTGCACGGTGGTTCCACGCAATCGTCCGCGGTTTGAGAGCAATGTGGACTATGCAGAAGGTGTGGAAGAAAACAGACGTGTGGAGCTTGTGACCTCGGATGCCGAGGCTTTAGGGCCAGTGGTCCATCGTAGGTTCTTGGAGTATGTTCCGGTTCAGCCGTATCAGGATCTTGCCGTGACTGTCGACGACTCCCTTGATGTTCAATCATGGGAGATGGTTCTGACCCAGCCAGATGGCACCCCCATACTGAACGTTCCCGGACGCGGACGTCCACCGCAACAGATAAGCATCAACCTGGACTCAACGGTCACCAGTGCGTTAGGGCCTCGCCTGCAGGATCTCGATTCCTTGGAGGCTACCCTCACACTTCGTCAGTCGGATGGGCGTTCAACGCAGTGGACAGCTCGTTTTCCCATTGTCAAGACAACTAGTACCTTTGAGGTAAGTCGATTGTCACTCATTGTGTTCGAATACGATGATGCGTCCATCACGGGCCCGAATGCCGTGATGATGAGAACGGTGATTTCATCGGCCGTCTCGGACGGTAGTCGTGCACGGGTGATTGGTTCGACCGATCGTCTGGGTGAACTGGAGCACAACGTTGAACTGTCCGAACAACGTGCCCGATCGGTGGAGCAGCTGGCTCGGCAGATAGCTTCGCAGCTGATCTTTGACGATGTGCGCGGCGTAGGCCCCGGATCACTGCAGTACGACAATGCATTGCCGGAGGGTCGGTTTTACTGTCGGACGGTATCACTTACGATTACAACACCGCTACGGTAGGAACTGGAGGTTGGTATGGATCGACGACATGCCTTGCAGCAGCTGATTGGATGGGGAGTGCGCCCATCCCACCCCACAGCCGGTGACATGCAGATGCTCCAGGTCGAAGCTGGACTGGAGCCGTACACGCAGCCGCTTACACTCGATGATGTCCTGCATCTGTACCGCAGGTTGAGCTTCTCCGCTTCTATGGAGCAGGCAGCACAACAGGTGGGGCGTCAGGCCTCAGATGTCGTTGAAGAGTTACTCGGAACAGGCATAGAACAACAGCCAGCCTCGCCGGGAGCATGGGTGAATGTGTGGACGGAGAACCCCCGCGGAGCCGACCTCCAAACACGGGCAGCTATCGAACGCTCGTGGCAGACAAACATGGCTGCTCTTGGCTCGTGGTGGTTAAGTCTGATGACCACAGATCCGTCTGCCGTGGAGAAGCTTACGCTCTTCTGGAGCCAGCACTGGTCCACGGAGTTCAGCTTCGACAACACTTATTCGGTTCCACAGATGCTCTACCGCCAGCTGGGGAAACTCCGGCAGTACCGTCTGGGTGACATCCGCCAGCTGGCGCTGGAAATCACGCTGGATCCGGCCATGCTCTACTACCTCGGTGGAACGTACAACACCAAGGGAGCCCCCAACGAGAATTATGCCCGTGAACTCATGGAGCTGTACCTGACAGGTCTTGGGTGGTACACCGAAGGTGATGTCAAGGAAGGGGCTCGCATCTTGACGGGGTGGCGGTCACAGCGATTCTCCGACGAACCCGCTCCGAATGACCGCTACGAAACATGGTTTGATGCTGCAGCTCACGACATGGGGGCCAAACAGTTCCTTGGTCAAACGATCGCAGCGCGGACCGAAGACAACAACACGGCCTTCCAGGTTCGGAACGAGGAAGTTCTGCGAATGATCGAGATCATCGTGGACGTTCGTTCGGATGCCGTTGCAAGGTTCCTGGCAGAGAAGGTCTATCGATACTTCGTCTACAGCTCACCGACGGACGTCGATCAGACGATGGTTGCCGGTCTTGGCGATGTGCTCAAGGCATCCAACTTCGAGATGCGACCGATGTTCTTTGCGCTGTTCACGAGCGCGCACTTCTTTGATCCTCAGTTGCGCGGCGTTCAAATCAAAACCCCCATGGAATACATCGCTGGTTTGCTGCGTCAGTTGGGAAAGACTGCCACGGGCCTTTCAACATGGGCTTCGAGGATGGATCAAGCCGTGATGGATCCTCCAACCGTTGCTGGCTGGCCAGGCTACCGCGCATGGATGAGTACGAACACGTATCCCGTACGCAGAGAGTTCGCCCGAACCGTGATCCAAGGAATGTCGGATCAAGAGCTTGGAACGTGGATCCGGTCAATCGACGGTCACGACGCAGCAGAGTCGTTTGTACGGACGGTGTTGCAGTTACTGTTGCCGGTTGCCGTGACGGAAGAACGGTTCTCGTACTACCTCCAAGCGCTGTTGCAGAACGCTCCGGCATATGATTGGCCGGTGATTCTTGACGATCAGGCAGCAGCAGCAAAGCGCACGCGCGATCTGCTGATCACGATTTCAAAAGCACCTGACTTCCAGTTATGCTAACGCAGTCTACCTACCTCCCGACAACCCCTCAGATCAACAGGATGGCAGTATGAAACGGCGCACCTTCCTTGCATCGACGGCGGCAGCTTCGCTTGGCACCCAGATTCTGGGTGGTATCCCGCTCAAGGCGTTCTCGCCCCTGGAGCTGATGCAGCCAGAAGCCCAGGACGATGACCGCATCCTCATTGTGGTGCAGCTCTTTGGTGGAAACGACGGTTTGAATACGATCATTCCGGTCGAGGACCCTGAGTACTACCGGATACGTCCGGAGATTGCCGTGCAGAAGGCCGATGCGGTATCAGTGCTTTCGCGCGTGCACTTCCACCCAGCGCTGGCGCCGGAGGGGTCGTACAACCTCAAGTCCATGTTCGAGGACGGGAGGTTGGCAATCATCCAAGGTGTGGGCTATGAGAATCCGAGCTTGTCGCACTTCCGTTCATCGGACATCTGGCTGAGTGGCTTCAACACCTCCGACCCCAATAAGCGTCTCGTAGACGGCTGGCTCGGGCGATATTGGGCTGAAACGCTGCCGGGATTTCCTGAGCAACTGCCTTCGGACCCAACAGCCGTGCAGATTGGCGGCACATTGTCGATGCTTCTGCAAAGTCCGCGAGGGGATGTGGGTATTGCCTTGACAGACCCACAGAAGTTCTTCGAGCTTGGTCAGGGATTGTCTCCTGATCTGGAGCCAATGTCTGATGCTACGCGCTATGGCAGAGAGTACAACTTCATCCGTCTCATCGCTGAGCAGTCAGACAGGTACTCAACGGTGGTCAAGCAGGCCTTCGACAAGGGAAAGAACGCCATCTCCTATTCCGACAATGGCTTCGTACAACAGATGAAACTCGTGGCGCGGTTGATCTCTGGTGGGTTAAAGTCGAAGGTCTTCCTGGTCTACATGGGAGGCTTTGATACGCACGTCCAACAGCAGAACGAAGATCTTACGGGTCTGCATCCGTACCTGTTGGAAACGCTCAGCAAGGGGATTGGTCAGTTTATGAACGATGCCATTGCGCAAGGATTTGCCGATCGTGTCGTGGGCATGACGGTCTCAGAGTTCGGACGACGCCCATACGAAAATGGCAGCCGTGGTACCGACCACGGTACTGCGAGCGTGCAGTTCGTGTTTGGAAACGCTGTACGTGCCGGCGTCTACGGAAACAGTCCTGATTTGTCGAATCTTGACGCAAATGGTGATGTTCGTTGGCAGTACGACTATCGACGTATCTATGCCGACGTACTGGAGACGTGGTTCGGAGGGACTCCTTCTGTCACTGCATCGGTGTTCGAGGAGGGAATTCTTCCGCTGGGAGTACTCCAGAAACCGACGACCGTCCAGGATGCCTACGACGGCAAGGTAGAGCTGCAGGTGCGGTTGTATCCGAACCCAACGTCGGGATCCGTGGTCGTCGAATGGCAGCAATCTTCTCCGGCCTCGGTGTCGATCGACCTCTATACCAGCACCGGACGAAAGGTGGAAGAAGCCTACCGTGGTGTTGTCCAACCCGGCCCAGTATCGATCCCGATACTACCAACGGTGAGTGGTGCACTGATCTGTAATGTGGTGGTCAATGGCGTCGCCCATCATCTGCCACTCACGGTTGTCCGCTAGGCAAGCCGCTCGTGAGTAGTCGTCGAGATTTTATCCGATTGGTCGTGGGAGCGACAGGGGCATCCTACGCTCTTGGACTAGTCTCCTGCGGACGTCCACCACGAGTGGAACAAACTTCGGGGGGTCGTGTTCAGACGGCTACGCCGCAGTTCCGTACTGCCCATCGATTCCTGCGTGATCGCCACCAGATCCCGGTGCCGGACCGCACGGAAGACGTTGACATCCTGGTGGTAGGAGGTGGTGTATCGGGCCTTGCCGCCGCTGCATGGCTGGAGCAGGAAGGACGGCGACCCACCGTCGTCGAAAATGATCTGCAGCCTGGCGGTGCAGCCCAAAGTACGTCGTTAGCAGGGGGCTTGGTGCCACTAGGTAGTGTGTACTTCGTGGACCCGACTCCAGAATTGCGTCTGCTACTGGATACAGCGGAGATCATGCCGGTAGGTTGTCCGGAGGATGCGTTTGATTTTGGCCATGGAACGGTCGTGCGGGACCTCTGGAGGGATGATGTCCTGCGGTCAGTGATCGCTGACGATACCGACCGAGTGGGCATGCAACGGTTTCGCGATGATCTGCTCGATCTTGGCGATCGGTTGCCCCCGTATCCGTTACCGGAAGCACTCGAACCGTGGCAGGCTGCTTTGGATCGGCCTGCTGAACCGTGGGTGAAGTCGTATGGGTCGGCAACGTTGACCTCGATTCTCAATGCCTACTCGCGCTCGTCACTGGGGGCGCTGCTAAGTGGTACCAATGTGTACTGCCTCCAGAACTTCTATTCCAGCGAATTCGGCTCGCCGTACGGACAACAGCGGTACACGATCCCTGGTGGTCCGGGTGTACTTACGGCCGCCGTGGCAGCACGGCTTTCAGACGTGCGCGCAGGGCATGTGTGCGTCCGCATGCGACAGGATGTCCGTACCGCCGAGGCCGACTGCGTTGATCAGGATGGCAGAGTTGTGCGGTTCCGTGCACGGGCCATTGTGATGGCGGGTCCGAAGTATCAGGCACCATATCTGGTGGAGGACCTACCAGCCGACCAGGCCCAGGCCTGCTCGATGTTGGCCTATGCGCCGTACATGACGATTCATATTGTCTCTGATGAGCCCCTTACCGAACCAATGATCTATGACACCTGGAATCTGAGCAGCGAGTCGGAGACCGATGTGGTCAATCCCGGAAGCGTGCCGGGTAGTGACTTCAATGGCCACGTGTCATCGCTCTTTGTGCCTATGGATCGATTTGCCCGCGGTCAGCTCATGCACGATGAGCTCTTTGCCCGGAAGGTTGCCGACATCATCGATCAGTTCCTCAGAACACGAACACCGCAGCAACGTGCATCTGTTCGTGAGGTGTTTGCCTGGGGCTGGGGACATGGGCTGGTGATTCCTACGCCTGGTTCCCACTCTGGCATTGCGCAACGGGCTGCGCGTCAACATGGTAGGATTGTGTTTGCAAACGCCGATTGCGACGCTGCTCCTGCAATGGAAGGAGCAGCGTCACATGGCGTACGAGCGGCTGGGAAGGCCGTTCTGGTGGGTGGGGATGGGGGTTAACGCAGCGTAAACTGCGTGGCATGGATGCTTGTTTCGTCGGCCACCCAGACGGAATGCGTGCCTTGAGGCAGGCCGTCCAGAGCAATGGTGACCGTTGTGCGTTGGTCGGGATCCGATCCCGGCGTTGGCGTTGCGCTTCACATAGGACTCAGGCCCGAGCGGCGGGTTCGTGAGCACCTGCTGACGGGTGCCGTAGTAGTCGGGGATGTC
>JAURGP010000058.1 GCA_030833725.1 Candidatus Kapaibacterium sp.
GACGCAACGGAATCGCGGGTGCTAACAATGCGGTATCGCTCATTGCGCAGGGTAGCATAGCTGTAGAGGGTTCCGTCGCTGGGACGTTCGCCGGCAGACTGCAACTGTTCGAAGGTCGGCAAGGTGTCCACGAGGAGATTATCGGAACGCCACATGACTTCGCCTGTTGGCGTACTGGCCTGCAACGCATAGGACGAGGCGTTGAGGAGCACATGTTCGTACACAGCCGACCACACAGGATCCTCCCGCCGTTCCAGCAGCGATGCCGGAACAGGAATGGGGCCTACGAAGTCTCGCATGGAACTTCGCTGGAGAAACTCGAAGGCGGCCTCCGATGATGCCGATGCACGATTTCCGCGACGGATAGGGGTAAGGGGCTTGCGGCCACCATCCTGTTCACGCTGGATCACGGCTTGGAGCGACGCGGCCGCACGTTTGAGCGACGCATCAAGATTCGCGTACAGTTCACGTGAAACAGTCCAATAAGCCACCACGCCAAACAGGGCAACCGTGATTGCTACCAGCCCACCATAGAGCAAGGCCAGACGTGTACGTAGTGTAAGATGCACCTCCGAATCTACGGAGCACGGCCGACCTGCCAGAGTCCGTATTTTCCCGTGTATGATGCACAAGTCAGAGCCCGCCCTAGCCCCTTCCACCCCACATCGTCGGCCCATCGGAGTTTTTGATTCCGGTATAGGCGGGTTGACCGTGGTGCGACATCTCCTTGAAGCCTTGCCCGACGACAGTTTCGTCTACCTTGGTGATACGGCTCGTGTGCCCTATGGGAACAGATCTCGAGAAACTGTGAGGGTCTATGCTGAGCAGTGCATGGACTTCCTCTTACAGCATGATGTACAAGCCATTGTTGTTGCCTGTAACACCGTGTCGGCCGTGGCCATGGATCATGTGATGCAGAGATCTCCCGTCCCTGTCATCGGCGTCATTGAGCCGGCTGCGGCTCAAGCCGCAGCTGTTTCCGCCGCCGGTGTGATTGGCGTGATCGGTACCCGCGCCACCATCGCCAGTGATGCCTACGCCACGGCGATTCATCGCCATACGGCTACGGCACGGATCGTCAGCCAAGCTTGTCCGCTGTTTGTTCCGTTGGTTGAGGAGGGATGGCTCGACACTCCAGCAACAACGTTGGTAGCTGAAGCCTACCTTTCGGTGTTCCGTCCTGAGGACATCGACACACTCGTTCTTGGCTGTACGCACTATCCCTTGCTCACGTCAGTGATCGAGAAACTGTTGCCCGGGGTACATCTCATTGATTGCGGTTCATGCACTGCTGTAGAACTTGCCCATCAACTACAGAACAGACCTTCTGAAGCGGCACCACCCAACGAGCAGCGACTGCATGTGTACGTTACCGATCCGAGTCCGTTGTTTAGCGAACTGGCAGCCACGTTTCTTGGTATGCGTATCGGTACGCCACATGTTGTTACCATTGATCACCATGGGATTGCCTCCTGATGAGCACATCCAATCCTGCACCAGCATCACGCTGGATCCACGTGGGCGTTACCCTTCTACGCGCCGTTGTCGCGCCGCGGAAACTCGCCTACACATTATTGGTCCTTCTCGGCGTGGTGATGGTAACGTTCTTCATTCGGCCTCCCGGTGATCCAGCACGTGTACTTCTCGGTCAGCGAGCCGACAGTACGTCGGTTGCTGCACTTCGACAGAAACTGGGCCTCGACCAGCCTGTTCCCATCCAGATGCTGCGATACGTTCAAAATCTGGGTCGTGGTGATCTCGGGCGATCTATTGCCACCGACCGACCAGTGCTCGATACCATCCTTGAGCGTTTGCCTGCCACAGCTCTCCTTGCTGTTTCATCGATGATCCTTGCGACGTTGTTTGGTGTGCTACTGGGTGTTATCGCAGCGTGGAAGGCGAATTCGTGGATTGATACGGTAACAATGAGTACGTCCTTGTTCGGCATCTCTCTGCCCGCCTTCGTCGTCGGCCTGCTGATGGTTCTGGTCTTTGGTGTAGCTCTGGAGTGGTTTCCCAACAGTGGATACATCGACCGAGGCCTTCCCTACCTTGTTCTGCCGATGATCACACTTGCTATTCGTCCATTGTCTATCATCGCCAGGATGACGCGATCGAGTATGCTGGATGTCCTGGGACAGGACTACATCCGCACGGCTCGTGCCAAGGGCCTTTCATACGTCGCCGTCTTCATGAAGCATGCACTGCGTAATGCCTTGAATCCTGTTGTCACAACCGTGAGTGCATGGTTTGCAGGCTTACTAGCTGGCACGTACTTCATTGAATACATTTTCAACTGGCCAGGAATAGGTTTGGCTGCGTTCAACGCCATCGAGAAACTCGACTATCCCATGATTCAGGGAACGGTCCTGCTCACGGCCGTGGTGTTTGTAGCTACGAACACCGTTGCTGATGCGCTGTACGCTGTGCTGGATCCAAAGGTGAGGATTCAGTCATGAGTACACGACGTGAAACTCCAACACAACTCGCATGGAAGCGACTCCGAAAGAATACGGGGGCGATGGTGGGCATTGTGATCCTTCTGCTGATGGTTCTCGGCGCAGTGGCGGCACCGTTGATCACCCCCTTCAGCCCAACCACTCAAATTTTGGAGTATGCCGTTCAACCGGCAGGTTTCCGCGGTTCGGTCCTCTATCGCACCAATCCTTCGAACCCAGGTGCGCCGTCGGTGATTGCCGTACAGGACTTTGCTGTTCGAGGAGACAGCGTCTACTACACCGACCCCGCCGGTGAGCCGTACCGGCTGGCTCTGACCAGTCTTGCAGGACGGGATTCCACGGAATGGCACGCCCGGCCATTGTTTCTTCTCGGCACAGATCGATTTGGCAGAGACATGTTCACTCGTCTCGTCTATGGCATGCGCGTGTCTCTGACCGTAGGATTGATCTCGCAAGGTATTGCCCTGCTGATTGGAATTGTGCTTGGTTCGATCGCTGGTTACTTCCGCGGTTGGATCGACGACGTTGTGATGTGGCTCGTGAACGTGGTGTGGTCGTTTCCAACGCTATTGCTAGTGGTGGCCTTTAGCGTGATTCTTGGCAAGGGCTACTGGCAGACATTCGTTGCCATTGGCATTTCCTCGTGGGTAGACATTGCCCGGATCGTCCGAGGTCAGTTCTTTGCCATTCGAGAGCAGGAGTACATCGAGGCTACCAGAGCGTTAGGCTATGGATCGTTGCGAACGATGTTTCGACACATGCTACCAAATGCTGCCGGCCCCGTAGTAGTTCTGGCAACGGCCGGTTTTGCCACGGCCATCATCGCTGAGTCGTCGCTGTCGTTCATCGGTCTCGGTGTGCAACCACCTGATCCCAGCTGGGGGCAAATGATTAAGGATGGCTATGGCTACATTGCCCTTGGCACGAACTGGGGTATGACCTTGTTTCCGAGCGCGGCCATGGCTACAGCCGTCATCGCGCTGAATCTCTTCGGGGATGGACTACGAGATGCACTCGATCCTAAGACCAGTCAACGGTAACGAGCAGTTATGAAGGGTCCCACCAACAATCTGCACCATGCCGATCCCCTGCCACCAGTCCTGCTGTTCTTTGGCGAAGAGGATCTGCTGGTAGAAGAAGCTGCTCTCCGAGTGTGGAGCCGCTGTACGGCGGATGACACAACAGGGCTCAACAGTGATCTACTCGATGGTGAGGGACTGTCCGCTGATACGCTCGTGTCGATTGCACGATCGTACCCAATGATGGGTGATCACCGCGTTGTGTGGGTACGGCATGCCGAGAAACTTCAGGGAGCGTCGTCTAAAACCGGCAGTTCTCTGGAGCACTACCTTGCCGAACCACTACCATCTACCACACTCATCCTGACGGCCTCGTTTCCATCTCTGCAGGGCATTGGTGCGCTGGCGCAGCGCAATGCAACGGCCGCTCAGCGCAAAATCGCAGCACTCAAGTTTCCGGCTCGCGTCCTGCTGCAACATGCTGCGTGGATGGAGTATACGGCGTTGTCGACATCTGCGATGGCATCATGGCTCATTGATCGTGCCAAACAGCAAGGGTTGGAGCTCTCCCCACGTGCCGCTGAGTTTTTCGTTGCGCGTGGGACTGGATCGCTGAGAGAGGCGGCCCTCGAGTTCGAGAAACTCACGTCCTATGTAGGGCAACGAACAGCCATCACAGAGGACGATGTTGTGGCTGTGGTTGGAGGTCATCGCACCTACAACAGTTTTGAACTTCAGAAAGCATTTGGCCAACGGGATGTTGCACGCATGATCACAATCATTACGAGGATGCTGGAGGTTGATCGTCAGGAGCTCTTGATTATTACCATGCTCAACCGCTACGTCACAGCACTCTATCGCATGGTTGAGGCTCGGCAGCACAGTGATCGGTCGACCATTGCCCAGGCAGCCGGCATCGCTCCGTTTCTCATCTCCGAGTACATGGATGCGACCGATCGGCTCGGACCGGCGCTGATTGAACGCGCGATCCATGAGCTTCGAATGGCGGAACGAACAATCAAGAGCACCTCAACACCACCACTTCTCGTTTTGGAGCGGATGATCTCGCGTATCTTTGCTGGGTGAGTTCCCCGTCAACTATCGCAGCAGGCCGCATCCGCACTCCAGAGGAGTGTGCACAGGCACAGCTTGACGCGTACAACACTGGCGACATCACCACGTTTGCCGCCGTGTATGCCGACGATGTGCAACTCATGGACCTGTCGACGGGTGTGGTGTTCTGCTCCGGACGGCCAGCCCTGATTGAACGGTACGGCACTCTGTTCCAACGGAATCCGTCGCTACACTGCACGCTACTCTCTCGCATTGTTGCGCCGCCATTTGTGATAGACGAGGAACACGTCGTGGGGCTTGCCGAGCAGCCCGTCCATGCCGTTGCGACGTACGAAGTTCATGGGGGCGAGATCCAACGCGCCTGGTTTTTACGAGAACAGCCATCTGCATGACACCTCCCGTATACGCTGATTTGCATACGCACACAACGTGCTCGGATGGACGCCTCCATCCTTTCGACCTTCTCGACAAAGTAGCAGAACGCTCGATCTCTGTGCTGTCGATTACGGACCATGATACCATGGAGGCGCATCGACTCTTGCACCGAGAAGGTTCGAGTTCGCAGTTGATGATCGTGCCGGGAATTGAGTTGTCGTGTACACAATTCGGACGAGAGATCCACGTACTCGGATACTTTCTGGATCCGTTCAACGACGAGCTCATGAACTACGAGCGGCACTTCCGACTGGACAGAGAGCGTCGCGCCCACAACATGGTGGACCTTCTACAACAGATCGGAGTTGCAATCTCCTTCGACGACGTGGTCGATCACGCTCAATCTGCGCCGATTGGTCGCCCACATGTTGCGGCAGCTCTGTTGCAGCGCGGGCACGTGAGCTCGATTCATGAGGCGTTTGACCGCTACCTGGATACAGGTAAGCCAGGATATGCTCCCCGTAGCCCCTTCAGCATCCGCGAGGCTGTGGATTTGATTCGTCGCGTGGGTGGCATCTCCAGTGTCGCGCATCCACATCGTACCTTCATGGATCCCACCGCGTTTGCCCAACTGCTCTCCACAGGGCTTGATGGCATTGAAGTGTACCACCCTTCCCACTGGACAAGTACGCGGGCGCACTACCACGATCGAGCCATGGAGCATCAACTAGTCATTTCCGGCGGATCGGACTTTCATGGTAGTCGCGACTACGACGAGCAGAACCTTGGCACGGTTGGATTGTCTGAAGCATTGTTCGAGACGTTCCATGTTCGAGCCATCCAATCACGCTTTCCCCTGACGTAATCTGAGTAGTACCTACATGGCTTCATCCGGACAGCCCCTTTCCCCATACGTACCTGATCGTCCCACGGATGTCTCTAACGTTCGCATTGGAATCGTGCGTGCACAGTGGCATGCTGACATCGTTGCTGAACTTGTTGACGGTGCGGTGCGAGAACTCGTTCGCTGCGGTATCGCCCCGGAGCATATCACTCAGGTGGACGTACCCGGTTCGTTCGAACTGCCAGTAGTGGCTGGCGCCTGGGCCCGCAAAGGGACAGTGGACGCCATCCTGTGCTTTGGTGTGATTGTCCGCGGTGATACGCCGCATTTCGAGTACGTAGCCGGACCCGTTGCCCATGGCCTACAACACGTAGCTCTCACGACGGGAGTCCCCTGTGCCTTTGGCGTCTTGACAACCAACACCGTCGAGCAAGCATGGGCTCGCGCCGGGGGCGACCACGGCCACAAGGGCGTCGAAGCATCGCAGGTTGCACTCTCCACCCTCCATGCATTACGGCATATTGGCGCATGACCCACCGTCGTCATATCCTGCTACTTATTGCAACTGCGGTGTTCGCTCTGGACACGCCACGTGCGGCAGGACAGTCTCCCATAACGCTAACGAACTGGTCGGTGATCTCATCGTATCAAACAGTACGCGATGTTGCCGTTGATGACGCAGGTCTCCTCTGGGTGGCCACAAGTGGAGGGGTGTATGTAACCGACACCAGCGGCGTTGTCCGCCAGGAGTACCGGACAATTGATGCGCTGCAGGCTATGGACGTTACAGCTATCGCGTGTGATCGAACAACGGGCATGGTGATCGTTGGTGGCGAGACGGGAGCACTCGACCTGCGTTCTCCCGACGGAACGTGGACGAACATCACTGATATCCGCCGAGCCATTCAGTACCCTCGCAAAGGCATTCGGGATTTTGCCACTCGAGGTTCGGTGCTCTACATGGCAACAGATTTCGGTGTCCTCACGTTTGACGTACAGAACAAGGTCTTCCTTGAAACAATCGATCGCATTGGTCCGCTTCAGGAGAAAACTCGGGCCAATGCCCTTGCTATCGTGAACGACTCACTGTGGGTTGCCACGGACTCT
>JAURGP010000059.1 GCA_030833725.1 Candidatus Kapaibacterium sp.
TCACCTTCTACCGGCAGGTTCAGGCGAATCGTGGTGGTGCTTGAAAACGGGTTGGGATAGTTGCTCACATCGCCAGCTAGCGGTGAGCCCCCTTCCTCATCGACGCCTACGACGCGATTGAGGGGTAGCCAGAAGCCTTGATCAAGTCCACTGCCGACGGTCACTACCGTGCGGCCTACAATGGCTTGGCCAATCGTGGCGGAAAGTGCGCGCGGACCGTTGGTGATAAGCTGCGATCCGCCATTGGCGATCACGCTCCACTTCAATTCGGTCTGTGCGTTAGAGGTGGCTACAACCGATACGAGACCGGCTGCAGCGAGCAGTACCCACCGTTTCATACGCTATCTGCGCTCCCTTGCGACATGTACATGTGAAGACACGTCCCCCATAGGAGGACTACTCCACAACAATAGAGCACGAAGCTATGGGTTGTACACTTCTGAAATCTTACGTAGAAATACGTAATTCTGTGATTTCAGGAAATCTTATGCACAGGGACTGGCATAGGGAATGGGATCGACCTCACCGGCCATCGCAAAACCACGCAGCCGAAGCTGGCAGGAATCACAGGTTCCACAGGCAGATTCGCTGGCCTGGTAGCACGACCATGTATGGTGCAGGGGCGCTGCCAGACGCAAACCCTCCTGCACGATATCGGCCTTGGTATGGTGGATCACCGGCGACTGGATCACGATGGTCGTGCCCGGCTTGGTACCCGCGGTGATCACGGCTTGAAAGGCATGGAAAAACTCCTCGCGGCAATCTGGGTAGCCGGAGGAGTCCTCCTGGACAGCTCCGATGAACAGGGCCGATGCGCCGATCACCTCGGCCCAACTGGTGCCGATGGCAAGGATGTTCGCGTTGCGGAACGGTACGTACGTATTTGGGATGTGGTCGGCAACAACGCCTGAGTTGGGTACGTCCAAACGTTGGTCGGTGAGCGAGCTGCCGCCGATGGCAGCTAGGTGCGAAATATCCACCACCAGTCGATTGGTACGGCGATCAATACCGTAATGATCACAAATGTCGTGGAAGGCTTGCAGCTCCCGATCCTGCGTGCGCTGGCCGTAGTTCACGTGGAGTGCTGCCGGCTGAAAGCCCTGTTCGATGGCCATGGCGAGTGTAACGCAGGAGTCCAACCCTCCCGAAAGCAACACAACTGCCGTTGGCAGAGGACGCGAGGTGGTCATTTCCCGGATCGAATTCCGGATCGAATCTTGGCCAGAAGATCACGCGTTGGCTGAAGGTCAGCAGCATCAACGCCCTCTTGCTCACCACGCGCGATCGCCGTTGTGGCAGCCGCCTCAGCCCCCTGCAGATCTCCGGCCTTGTACTGTAGAGCTGCGTAGGTATCCCAGATGCCCCAGGAGACGGCCTTGTCCGCCTCGGTCTCCGATTCCGTCATCGCGGGCTTCATCACGCTGATGGCAGCTTGTACCACGGACGCATCATTGCACTTTTCGTAGACAGTCCAGCAGTGTTCGTTCACGACAGAGATGTCCACGGTACCAGCTGCGTACTCCGATGCAAGGCGATCCATCAATTTCTCCCATCGCTGCTGTGCAGAGTGCATCTGCAACCACAAGGCAGCTGATACCGACGCATGGTCAGGAAGCTGGGAAGGGGCTTTGGCAAGAATCGCCGTCAGTTGGGCATCATCGCCCTGCTTGATGGCCGCACCGGCGCGGTCGTAGATCGTGCGGTAGACGCGCTGCGACACCTCCTGTCCGTACAGTACGGACAATGAGTCGTAGCGATCAACAATCCATTGCTCCCAGGCATCGCTCACGGCACAGCGATTCAGTACCGTCCAGACGACTTCGTCGTACGGGTTCGGTTGGGCGACCAGCCATGCCTCGACGGTATCAGCCGACGGCATCTTTCGATCTTTGTATGGCTTGAAGGCATCGCGCAGGAAGCTGGGATAGACGGGCGCGGCCGTAGCACTGGAGATGCCGGCGAACACCTGCTGCGTTTCCGGCCGCAGCGCCTTACGGAGCTCCGGAAGGAAGTCGGCCGGTGGACGATATCCGTACATCCTGTACACAAGCCTGCCATCAGGGGTAAACACGAGGAATTGGGGGAAGCTGGAGATGCGGTATCGCATGGCCACATCAATGCCAAAGCCACGTTCCATCTCGATCTTCACACTCACGAAGTGCTGATTCATGTAGGCCGCAACGGTGGAGTCGGAAAACGTATTGCGATCCATCACCTTGCACCAGCCACACCAGTCGGTGTAGGCATCCAGAAACAGGAACTTCTGTTCGCTCTTGGCAGCATCAACGGCTTCCTGCCAGGATGCAGGTGTACGAAAGGTGGTGCCCTCGGCAGCAACAGCGCTTCCGATCCCTGCGCACGTAACAAGCACCATCAGAACGGAAGCAACAACGTGCCGCATCACTCCTCCATCACTTCAGCTTCTTTGGCGGCTAGCACGGTGTCGATGTCCTTTACAGCACGATCGGTGTGCTTTTGGACGTCGTCCTCGCCGCGCTTGCGATCGTCCTCGGAGAAGTGCTCCGTCTTCTCGGCCTTCTTGAGCTCTTCGTTAGCATCTCGGCGTATGTTCCGCACGGCAACCTTGGCATCTTCGGCCAGCTTCTTGCACTGCTTGACAATGTCGAGACGGCGCTCTTCGGTAAGGGGCGGAACGTTGATCCGGATTACTTGGCCATCGTTCTGCGGCGTGATGCCGATGTTGGCCGCCATGATGGCGCGCTCGATGGCACCAATCGTGGTGGCATCCCACGGTTGAATCACGATCGACCGTGCATCAGGAGTGGAGATGCCCCCTACCTGCTGAATGGGTGTCGGTTCACCGTAGTATTCCACCTTGATGTTCTCCAGCAGCGAGGCCGATGCACGACCTGTGCGGACCTTGGAGAGTTGTTGCTTGAGATGCTCGACAGCCTTTTGCATAAGACCGTCGGCCTGTTTGGTAATGTCTTGTACTGGCATGAGGTGTTAGTCCTTCACGAGAGTGGCTACATCGTCGCCCAGGAGCAGCCGGCGCAGGTTGCCACGCTGGTTCATGTCGAACACATGGATCGGCCGCGAGTTCTCCTGAGCCATGGTAAGCGCCGTGAGATCCATCACTCGCAGACCGCGCTGGAGAGATTCCTTGAAGGTGATTTTCGGGAACCGGATCGCATCGGCGTGTTTTTCGGGATCCTTATCGTAGACGCCGTCTACGCGCGTGCCCTTTAGGACGGCCTCGGCATCGATTTCTACGGCACGCAGCACGGCGGCCGTATCCGTCGTAAAGAAGGGGTTGCCGGTGCCGGCTCCGAAGACCACCACACGACCCTTCTCCAGATGACGGATCGCACGTCGACGAACGAACTGCTCGGCGATCTGATCCATCTTAATAGCAGTCTGGAGTCGAACGGGCACGCCGATCGACTCCAGAGCATTTTGAAACGCGATACAGTTAATCATGGTCGCCAACATTCCCATGTGGTCACCGCTTACCTGGTCGATACCAGCCGCTGCTCCCTGTACACCACGGAAAATGTTACCACCACCAAGAACGACCCCTACCTGCACTCCAAGATCAACCGCTTCCTTCACATCTTCGGCAAAGGCCCTCAATACGGCGGGATCGATACCGTACTGGTGCGTTCCCATCAATGCCTCACCGCTGAGTTTTAGAACAATTCGGCGGTAGATCGGTGACATGAGGCCTCTGTAAAGTGTTGATCCGCGGTGCTGGTTAGTTCGACTCGCCTAAGTTAAAACGATGGAACTTCACAACCTGAACATCACCACCCGATGATTTGCTGATCTCGGCAATCACGTCGGAGATCTTCTTCTTCGGATCCTTGACGAACGTTTGTTCGATGAGAACCGACTCTTCGTAGAACTTCGTGAGCTTACCTTCGGCGATACGCGTTGCGATATCCTCTTTCTTGCCTTCCTGAATCGCCTGCTGACGGTAGATCTCAAGCTCCTTGTCGAGTGTGCCCTGATCCACCTGATCGCGATTGACGAACTGAGGCTGCATGGCAGCGATCTGCATGGCAATGTCGCGCGTCATCGGCAGCGACTCAGCCGACGGCTTGGTGCCGTTGAACTCCACCAACACGCCGAGGCGTGAGCCAGCGTGAGTGTAATCGGTGATGTGACCAGAAGTGGTGATCCGCTCGAAGCGGCTCAGACCGATACGCTCGGAGAACTTTGCAAGAATCTCGTCGCGATACTCCGACAGACTCTTGCCGTTGTGGGATAGGCCCCAAATGGCATCAACATCGGCTACATCGTTGGCCAGAACGGCATCGCAGATCGTATTGGCGAAGGCGACGAACTCTTCGTTGCGAGCAACAAAGTCCGTTTCACAGTTCACCTCTACCATGGCAGCTACGGTGCCATCGGCATTGGTCTTGGCAACAACAATCCCTTCTTTGGCATCGCGGTCGGCACGCTTGGCAGCTGATGCTGCGCCACGCTTCCGAAGCCACTCGATTGCCAGCTCCATGTCGCCATTAGATTCGTCGAGGGCCTTTTTACAATCGGCCATGCCTGCACCGGTTTTATCGCGCAGGTTCTTTACATCAGCAGCTGAAATCATAGGTGTACCCGTCGTCTGTTATGTGTAGTTGATGGTGCGGTGTTCAACGTGGCGTTCAACGTGGTGTTCAGCGTGGTTTACGTCACTCACCTTTTTCGCCACGTCCACGACGCTGACGAATCTGGCGACGGACCTTGCCATCTTCCGACTCCCCTTCACCAGTGCTCTGACCGGCAGCCGTTGTTTCGGCAGCACGAACGCGAGCAACCTGACGACCGTCATTCACGGCGTCGGAGATCACCTTGCCAATCAACTCAATGGCCTTGACGGAATCATCGTTGGCGCAGATAGGATAGTCCACCTGCTCCGGATCAGAGTTGGTGTCCACGATGCCAATCACGGGAATACCGAGTACGCGAGCTTCCTTTACTGCCAGATGTTCGCGGCTGGTGTCGACGACCACAATCAGGCCAGGAAGGCGTGTCATGTCCTCGATACCACCGAAGACTTTGCGCAGGCGATCACGCTCGCGGCTAAGCATCAAACGCTCTTTCTTGGTGATCTTCTCGAAGGTACCGTCGGTCTCCATTTTGTCGATTGCGCCGAGGCGCTTGATCGACTTGCGGATGGTGGCAAAGTTGGTAAGCATACCACCAAGCCAACGCTCAGCCACATAATTCGAACCGCAGGCCTTCGCGAGCTCTTCGATCGTGCCCTTGGCTTGGTTCTTGGTGCCAACAAACAGCACGCCACGACCGTGCGAGGCAACGTCGTAAGCGGCATCTTTCGCGATATCTACAAGGAGCTGCGTCTTGCGCAGGTCGATGATGTGGATACCGTTGCGTTCCATGAAGATGAAGTTCCGCATCTTCGGATTCCAACGGCGTGTGAGGTGTCCGAAGTGTGCTCCGGACTCAAGCAGTGCCTCAATGGTTACTGCTGACATAGCGATACCTTTAGGTTGTAGTGGATGGACCTCTGTGCGCTTCGAACAACCGGACCTAGAGTGTTACCTGTTAGGCTCCACCGGTTGAATCCACGCACATGCGTAATTCGAGAATAAAATGCGATCGTCTGATTAGCGCTTGGAGAACTGGAAGCGCTTACGGGCCTTCTTCTGACCGTACTTCTTGCGCTCCACCATACGAGGGTCACGCGTCAGTACACCCGATGGGCGCATGGTTCCGCGCAGCTCTTCGTTGTACTCCAGCAGAGCACGGGCTACACCCAGTCGCACTGCTCCGGCTTGTCCGGCCTTGCCACCACCACGAACGGTGATGTTGATATCGAACTGGCCACGCGTACTCGTCAGCTCCAGTGGGAGCAGCGCATCGCGTTGGTAGGTTTCAATGGGGAAGTACTCTTCCAGCGAACGACGGTTGATCAGAACGTTACCCGTACCGCTCATCAGGCGCACTTGGGCAACGCTTGTCTTCCTACGTCCTGTTCCTTGATATGTCTTCATACGTCTATCGTAATGGTGTTGCGTTCGTAACTAGTGGGACGCCAAAGACCTAGGCCTTGGATGGATACTTCAGTTCCCAGGGCTTTGGCTGCTGTGCCGAGTGAGGATGCTCACTGCCACGGTACACCTTCAGCTTGCCATTGATCTCACGGCCCAGACGATTCTTCGGAAGCATACCCTTCACGGCAAGCTCGATGATGTCCTCAGGCTTGTTCTCAAGCAGGCTCTTGAAGGTGCGCACACGACCACCGCCCGGATAGCCGGTATAGTGGAAGTACTCTTTTTGCTCGGCGCGCTTGCCCTCCATCTTGACCTGCTCGGCGTTGATGACGATGACAAAGTCACCACACTCGACGTGCGGAGTATAGCTGGGCTTGTGCTTGCCGCGCAGCAGTGTCGCCACTTGCGTTGCCAGTCGGCCTACGGTCTGGCCGGCAGCGTCAACTACCCACCATTGGCTTTGAACGTCTTCTTTGCGCAGAGAGCGCGTGATCTTCTGGTTCATATCGTATCCTCACCCGCCTGGGGGTGTACCGTCGTTGATTTTATCAGAGCTTGCAAAACTAGTAGATAGAGACCGTTCCACCAAACACCCACCGAAAGATTATCGGACATGAGGTCACAGGAACACCATCGTCGCGCAGGTCACCGCGGACTGGGTCTCCTGCTCGTGCCATGTCTCGTAGGCCAGTAACTGGCCCCGAGACACACCCACGGCCTTCAGCGCAAGCATGGTTGGCGCGTGGCCACACACGCGATAGCGATAGTCCACCCCCTCGATCAGCTCGTGGAACGTGCCGGGAGCCCCCTG